>NZ_JBHVDX010000247.1:0-14528 GCF_042802555.1 Streptomyces sp. NPDC057474
CTGCCTTTCGGCGGCGTCGGCGAAAGCGGCATGGGCCGCTACCACGGCCGGTACTCCCTCGAGACGTTCAGCCACCTCAAGGCCGTCGCGGACGTCCCGCTCAACTAGGCCCGCGCCTTCGTGAAGCAGGCCGTCCGACTGGTGATCTGCACAGCAGAAAGTGCCTCTGACCAGCGGCATGAGGGTTGCTGAGGTCTCTGTTTTGCCGATCACCAGTTCCCCGACAGCCCGCCAGGCCCATGCTGCCGCCTGCCTCTTTTACTCGACCCGTTCTCCGAAGGAAGCTGCCATGACCACCGCGTTTGACCCGATCGACCTGAGCGGCAAGACGCTCGCCAATCGCATCGCGATGGCGCCGATGACCCGCAGTCGCGCCGACGCTCCTGCCGCCACGGCGACGGAGCTGATGGCTACCTATTACGCCCAGCGTGCGAGCGCCGGCCTGATCATCACCGAGGGCATCCAGCCGTCGGTGGGCGGCCAGGGCTACACCAACACCCCGGGCTTGCACTCCGCCCAGCAGGTCGACGCCTGGCGGAAGGTGACCGACGCCGTCCACGCCCAGGGCGGCACGATCTTCGCGCAGCTCATGCACACCGGCCGGATCAGCCACCCCAGCCTGCTGCCCCACGGACTCCTCCCCGTCGCCCCCTCCTCCGTCGCGGCGGCGGGTCAGGTGTTCACGTACCAGGGCCCCCAGGACTACGTCACGCCGAAGGAACTGGATCAGGACGACATCGCCCAGACGATCGCCGACTACGCCGACGCCGCGCGCAACGCGATAGCCGCCGGTTTCGACGGCGTGGAGATCCACGGGGCGAACGGCTACCTGATCCACCAGTTCCTCGCCCCCAATACCAATCTGCGCACCGACAGCTGGGGAGGTGGCGCCGCGGACCGGGTCCGCTTCGGTATCGAGGTCGCCACGGCCGTCGCGGAGGCGATCGGCGGCCGCCGGACCGGCTTCCGTATCTCTCCCGGCAACCCCTACAACGACATCGCCGAGACCGACCCGGCGGACGTGCTGGAGACCTACGCCACCCTGATCGCCGGACTCGGCCGGCTGGACCTCGCCTACCTGCACCTGGTCGAGAGCCCGGACCGCGGCCTGACCGCCCGGCTGCGCAAGGACTGGCCGACTGCGTTCATCCTCAACCCCTTCACTCACCCCGAGACCACCGGCCCCGGCGCTCTCGCCCGCATCGAGGACGGCACCGCGGACATCATCGCCTTCGGCGCGCTGTTCCTGGCCAACCCGGACCTGCCCGCCCGCCTTGCAGCCGACGGTCCCTACAACACCCCCGATGCGGCCACCTTCTACGGCGGCGACCACAGCGGCTACACCGACTACCCGACGCTGCCCGCCGACAGCGCGTGAACTGAAAAAGGTCATCGCCGGCGAGTGCGGAGGCAAGACGCGGCGTGTCAGGCCACCGAAGTCCCTCTGGTCCTAACCTATGTGCCTGGTGGCGGCACTCGCCGCCTGCCACATCCGGCGGATCACCTTGCAGAACCAGCAGCTGAGAGAAGAACTTGAGGCCGCGACGGGCGGCGCTCGCGGCGCGGGCGATCCCGGACACGGTGACCTCCGCATCGCCTCGCAGGGCAACATCGAAAGCTTGGAGGACGCGTTCGCGACCGCGTCGGGTTGCGGCTGGCAGAACCGACGCCACCACTGGTCCAGGGCCCTTCACGCCGGAGGGCCCTGCCCCATGCCCGCAGCGGACAACGGACAGGACGAAACCCCATCCATAATTTCGGCTCCGCAGCACTGCCGGGCCGCAGATCGGGCACGGACACGGGGGTGGTCAGCATCGGCTCCGGCAGCGTCCATGTCACCTCCCATCCCTTCCACCCGCACTGTCCGCCACCCGAGTGACTGCGCATCGCCCGGCGAGCGACGTACAACTCCGCTCGCCAACGACACGAGGGCCCGGGCCGCACCCCCAAGGCGTGGGCATACTGCTGGCCATGACGACCCCGCTCAGGACCCGCGTGTACGTGATGACCATCGCGGTGCTGCGTGGTGGGTAGCGGAGCCTGCCTCGGCTTCCTCGTGGCCGACTGGTCGGGCGCCCTCCTGGGCGCGGGTGCCGTCGGCCTGGGCGCGGGATTCGGAATGCTTGTCCGTCCCCGGCCCGCGCGGACTTCCGTCCGGGCGGCGGGCGACGGCAGCCGAAGGGATCGCCGACGTGGTCCTCCTGAGCATCGCGATGTACGAGGCTGCGGTCTTGCCACTCACCACTGATGGGGCGAGCGATAAGGAACAAGAGGCCCGTCGCACCGTCGCGTACCGGCTCTCCGCCTACGACGGCCTGCCCCGTTCCGTTCGGGTGTCGGCGGCCGCCGCGTTGGAGGCCCTTGATGACGGCTTGGATGCCGAACGTGCCCGAGCTGCGGTGAAGGATCTGGCACTCGCGGTCTACGACTGCCGCGGCAGTCGTAGAATCCTGGGCAGCGCTAACGCTGCCGATCGTCCAGAGCCGGATGCGGCCTTAATGGGAGCTGGTGTCAGGGGGACACCGCGTAGCCCGGGGCAGACTGGCCGAACTGCTGGGCGATGTACCAGACGGCGTGGTCTGTGCCGTGGAAGAACACGTGCAGGCGTCCGTGGCCGTCGGCCTCGACGACGGGTTCGCCGCCGATGTTCTGTGCGATCTGTTCGTGGGCGCTCCAGGCGGTGCCGTTGATGACGGTCTGCTCGCAGCCCCACAGGTGGCCGTCGCCCCAGTGGAAGGCGGCGAGCCGGCCATCGGCGGCCTGGGCGGCGGCCGGGTTTCCGGTGAGGGTGCCGCCGAGGCTGATCAGCGTGGTCCACCCGTTGTAGTCGTCGGTCTGGGGCAGGTGCCACAGGGCGTTGTCGGTGCCGCGGAAGAACACTTCCAGGCGTCGGTCGGCGTTCTTGGCGACGACCGGGTCGCCGCCGATGTTCTGCACGATGCTCACGGGGCTGTCCCAGCCGCTGCTGTTGGCGTCCCGCTGGCGGGCGACCCACAGATGACCGTCGGTGCCGCGGAAGAACACCTGAAGGCGGCCGCGGGCGTCTGTCGCCACTGCCGGGTCTCCGGCCGGGGAGCCGCCCAGGCTGCCCGGGTCGGTCCAGTTGCC
The DNA here is from genome assembly GCF_042802555.1 of Streptomyces sp. NPDC057474. Taxonomy (NCBI): domain Bacteria; kingdom Bacillati; phylum Actinomycetota; class Actinomycetes; order Kitasatosporales; family Streptomycetaceae; genus Streptomyces; species Streptomyces sp. NPDC057474. The sequence continues at coordinate 3,109 of NZ_JBHVDX010000247.1, forward strand.
GTAGCCGGATTTGGCGGTCTCCCACACATGCCACAGGGCGCCGTCGGTGCCCCGGAAGAATGCCTCCGGGCGCCCGTCGGCGTTCAGCCCAGGGACCGGGTCGCCCCCGATATGGGTCACCAGCGTCTTCCCCGGGCCGTAGGTGCCGTTGATGACCGTCTGCCAGGGGTGCTCGAGGTCGCCCTGGCCGTTGCGGAAGAACACCCCGATGCGCCGCGCAGCCGTCCGCAGAGCGGACGGATCGCCGGACAAGGCGCCGCTGCCCAGCTTCTCCCAGTCGGACCAGCCACCCCACGTCTGCTGATGGCTGGTCGACGGCGCGTTGTCGGCGCGGTGCCTGATGAACACCTCCAGGCGGCCGTCCGACGAGGGCGCCACCGCCGGATTGCCAGTCAGCTGCCCGCCGAGCGAAGCCACGTCGCCCCAGGTCATGCCCGGAGTCGAAGGAATCGTCATACTCTTCCCCTCCCGTTCGCCCCGGTTCTCCGACCAGGGAATATCACCACATGTACAGGGTCAATTACCCTGCGTAATCACTCGTTAGGCTCGGCGACGTCTTCATGACGGAGCGTCAGCAGCCGCCGGGCGCCGGCGGCATCCCTCAACGCACCTCTGTACAGCGCCCCTCACCGCCCTCTATGGCCGACGAGGGCACCCCTCGCCCAAGTGCACTGGTTGCAGCTTCGCGCGCCCGCGGCCGTGCCCGGTTGGCACGCTCTTCGCGCCTAGAGGTTGCTGCCGAACGTCCGACGCCCCATGTGTGGGCCCACCCCGCGTCTCGGTTCGCCCGCAGCGACAGAAGTGGAACACCTTCCCCGCCGCCGTCGGCGCGCGCCCGAGCGGCTGGTTCACGAGCAGGAAGTCGCTGCCGCCCGCCCCAACTTCGCCAAGCACTCAGCGAAGTACTGGTCGAAGCGCTGCGCCACCAGGAGGTCGAGCGGGTGCGCCCGAGCCCGCTCGGACTTCGACCACGCCCGGTTCACGTTCGACCGGTGCCGTCCACCGCAGCGCGAAGTCCGCGTGCGGGATGAGATAACCCGTGTGGGCGAGTTCTTTCAGGTCATTCGGTGGGCCGGCGGACTGTGCTGGAGGCAAGGAACGAGCGCACCGCTCCAGCACTAAACGTCTCCTTTGGGACTGAGTCGTCGGTTTGGGTGATGCTTGCGCTGTTTGCCTGACCTGCTGGACTGCCAGCATCTCCCTTGCAGGGAGTCTTCTCGCAAGGGGGATCGCGGCTTGGACGGGTGGAAGGGAGCTGCCCGCATTTTCACGCTCGGTGATGGCGTGTCGTGGCGAGCCGTCGGCTGCCACCGGCTCCCACAGCGCGTCGGGCCGATCCAAGCCGCTGCCGCGGTCGAGCGGTTTCCACGTCCGGGCGCTGGCGGGGGCTGCTACCGATCCGGTGTGGTGTCTCGCCAACGTGCCCCACAGGGAACATCACGCAAGTGAGCTCGTCGCTCCGACACTCCTGTGACCTTCCTGCAGTCAACCTCCAGCCGTCAGTAGTGGGCGGTCGGTAAACGGTGAACGGTGAAGGGGATGACGATGAGCACTGCCCAGGCGGCAGCCACAGGTGACGAGCAATTCGACCCTCCGATCAGCACGGTCGCGGGGAGCGGGGTCCCGGGGCAGCCCCAAGGGGAGAATGAGCGTGCTGTTTCGGCTCAGTTGAACGGTCCGATCGGGCTCGTGGTGGACAGCGCCGGCACCCTCTACATCGCCGACTTCTTCAACCATCGGGTCCGGAAGATCACGACTGACGGAAAGATCAGTACGGTCGCGGGTACCGGGGTCGCGGGACCCGGGGGAGACGGCGGCCCCGCCGTCTCGGCCGAGTTGAACAACCCGCGCGCGGTGGCGGTGGACAGCGCGGGCGACCTCTACATCGCCGACCAGGCCAACCACCGGATCCGGAAGATCACGTGGGCCGATGGGAAGATCAACACGATCGCCGGCACGGGCGCCCCAGGCACCGACCGTGATGGCATCCTCGCCACCGCTGCCCGGCTGAACCTCCCGATGGGGGTGGCGGTGGACAGTGCTGGCGACCTCTACATCGCCGACTACGCCAACCACCGGGTCCGGAAGGTCACCATGACCGACGGGAAGATCAAAACAGTCGCGGGCACGGGCGCCGCGACTTACGGCGCTGACGACGTCCCGGCAACCAGGGCCCCGTTGAATCACCCGACCGGAGTGGCGGTGGACAGTGCTGGCGACCTCTACATCGCCGACTACGCCAACCACCGGGTCCGGAAGGTCACCATGACCGACGGGAAGATCAGCACGGTCGCGGGCACGGGCGCCGCGACCTTCGGCGCTGACGGCGTCCCGGCGACCTCGGCCCCGTTGCACGCCCCCATGGCGGTGGTGGTGGACAGCGCGGGCGCCCTCTACATCGCCGACTGCAACAATCACCGGGTTCGAAAGGTGACGGCCGACAAGAAGATCAGCACGGTCGCGGGCACGGGCGTGCCGACGTACGGCGGTGACGGCGTCCCGGCAACCTCGGCCCCGTTGAAATCCCCGCACGGGCTCGCCGTGGACTGCGTCGACACCCTCTACATCGCAGACCTGGAAAACCACCGGGTCCGGAGGGTCGTGTCGGCGAGGATGGCCGGGCTGCCCGATTCGGGCACGGTCGCTTCTTGGGCCAATGTCCGCAGCAAATTGCGGATGGGGGTCGTGCGTGAGTCCACCAAGGACGGAGCCGAAGTCCACCAAACCCTCGCCGCCTCCAGGGATCACCAGCAGTGGCGGCTGGTCGCGGTGGGTCACGACAACGGCGACATCCTGTACAGGATCGAGAACGTGCGCAGCGGCAAAATCCTGGAGGTCGTCGGGGCGGGGACGGCGCCAGGGGCGGTGGTGGCGCAGCGTGCCCATGAGGGTGCTGTCGCACACCACCAGCGGTGGAGGCTGATCCCGGTGGGCCCGGTGAACGGCACCCCTCGGGTGTATGAGATCGCGAACCGGAACAGCGGTCTGCTCCTGCACGTCGACACCAACGCCCGCACGGTGATCAAGCAACACGGATCGGAGGGCGACCACCGGAACCGGCAGTGGCAGATGCTCCCCGTGTAACGCGCGTGGGGTCAGGGGCGCGGCCGCCTCTGACCCCACGGAAAGCCGGGCTCTACCCGGACTTGGAACGGGGAGGTTCCTCGGAACGGGGGGGTTTCTCGGCGCTTGCCTGGGGTGCCTTGCCGGGCTCCGCGGCCTTGGGTGCCTCGGGCGCCTTGGGGGGTTTGGTGTAGTCGCTCTTATTGGGCTTGCTCTGCAGGTCCTCGTTCTTCTTCAGGCCTGGGTCGTTCTTCACCGTCTCACTGGCCGTCTGCATGCCGGCGGCCGCCGCCGTGGATACCGAGCCGGGGTTCTGGGCGTACGTGGCCTGCGTACCGGCCGATTGCTGGGTGGTCTGGATGAAGGAGCTGAGGAAGCCCAGCATGGCCCGCGCTTCGGGCGACTGCTCGCGTACGACCTTCGCCTGAAAGGAAGCGCCGTGAATGGCGTTGTTGTACAGGCTCGTGCTCTTGTCGTCGTATGCGTCGTCCTCGACGTCCTCGAAGTCGTCGACGCCCGCCGCCGGTTGGGGCTTGTCTTCATTGGCGGTCACCGAAAAGAGGCCCGCGCTGTTGTTCGCGGAGTTGAAGATGTTGCCGAACACCATGGTCGTCACCCTTTGTCGTCGTGCGCTCGGTCAGGGCTGCTTGTGCAGGGCTCGCTGGCTGTCGGTCAGGCTCTCGCCGTCGAACATCGTGTGGTGGACGTCCAGGGCGGAGACGACCTCGGCCAGTCCCTTCATGCGGAAGCCGCCGCCGGCCAGGTCGATGTCGCCGATGGGGCGGGCGACCACCTGGTCGAGGCCCGGGTAGTCATCGGGCTGGGGGGGAGCAGAGACCGGCACCGGCACGTCGTACTTCACCGCGATCAAGCCGGAGAAGGTCACCGGGATCTCGTAGCAGTAGTGCCTGCGGCAGCGCCGTTGCGTGGCGATGGTCTGCACGCGGGAGTCCGGCGGGACCTGGCCGGAGATCTGCGATTTCGAGGCCCAGCTGGTGTTCAGGGAGCCGCCGACGGAGCCCGAGATGCCCAGCAGCAGCGAGGCGTTGAGTGTCGCGCTGCCGGTGGCGCTGCCCTGGGTCGTGAACGCCACCGAGTCCGTCACCGAGGCCGCCGCGGAGTTTGTCGCCGCGTTCCGCACGCCCGTCTCGGTGGCGTTGGCGTTGTCCACCCCGACGTTGTCCTTGCTGTTCTTGTTGGTCATCGTGTTGGCGTTCTTGTTCGCCATCTCGTTCTGGAGCTGTGTCTGAAGCTGGGCCTGGAGGTCCATCTTGAGCTGGTTTTGCAGCATCAGCTGGAGCTGGGCGCTGACGCTGCCGCCGAAGGTGAGCTTGGCCTCCCCCGAAAGCGACCACGTGACCCCGTTGGAGACGGTGAAGTCGACCGAGTCGGTGAACGTCATCGGGGACGCCTGGCTGCGGTTGACGTAGGTGCGCGAGGAGAACATGTCGGGCGGAGGCTGGCTGATGTCGCACCGCTCCTCGATCAGCGGCTCCCCGAGGTTCATGTAGGCGAGCCAGCCCAGCTGGAACGCGGTCCCGGGGAAGGCGCCGAAGCTCGACTTGTTCACGGAGAACCCGACGGGCTTGTGCCGCACGCCGTAGTCGTCGACGTAGACCAGGTTCGGGTGGTCCAGGAGGGGCCACCAGGTCCGGTCGTCGTCGATGTTGATGTTCAGTTCCCGCAGGTTCTTTTTCGTCAGCGGCTGACGCTTGGCCCGTCCCAGGTTGTATGCGGTGGAAGACATTACCCGTCCTCGACTAATCCGGCCGAATTGCACTCGATGAAATGTAAACGAGAATCTGCGTGTTCCGAAAGGCGAAGCTAACACGGGCTCCGTTGCCCGGGAAGACGTGTCCGCGCCATGCGCTCAATCGAGTGATAAACACTCGCCGACTGTCCCAACTCCCCTGATTTCCGGGTAGCTTGAGGCTTGTCGATCACCTGGATGATGACTTTCCGAATGGCCCTTTCTGTGGTTTTCATGGCTTCGGCCGTTACCGTGGTTTGGGTATTCATGCCCGTCAATCCAGTCATTTCCGCAGTCGTTCCGGTTGCATGCGGTTGAGTTGTGGAAAATACCCAGGCGACTGCATTGAGCGCCCGACGCGTTGTTCTCCACATTTAGGACAGGTGAGGTTTCGCGATGTACACCCAAGAGCGCACGACCATGTCGAATCTGGTCGTCGGCGGCCCGGTGGCGGTGAACAGCTACGACAACGCGATCGTGGCAGCGCTGGTCGAGAACCGGCCGGTCATGCTCGTCCACGCCTTCAACGGCGGCTACCTGCGCCCGGCCGAACTGAAGGAGGAGAGCCACGACAAGGGGGTCAAACTGTCCACCGCGCTGGACCCGGACACCAAGGAGGCGAAGGGCCACCTCTGGTACATCACCCCCGCCGGCTTCTTCGGGCAGCGACCGCTGTACTTCATCGAAAGCGCCGCCGGCCAGGTCTCACCCAAACCCACCGGCGCAGGCGCAGCTGACGCCGACGCCGGCCGGGGCGACGACGGCCTGCCCAAGCCGCAGCGCAGGCGCGTCACCGTCCATCAGGACGCCCCCAAGAACACGGCCGACACCGTCCAGGTCGGCCTGCCCGACAAGGTGGGCGAGAAGTGGCGCGGGAAGAACGGCGCGCCCGAGGACACGCAGCTCTGGGTCGTCACGGTGACGCCGTGGGGCGGGATCACGTTCGTGCCGATCACCCACCCCGACGCCATCCTCGGGTTCAAGGACCACGCGGTCACGGGCGACAGCGAGGTGCGGCTCACCTACAACTGGGGCGGGGACTTCACCGGGACGGTCATCAACACGTTCTACCCGCGGCTGCCCAACGAGTGGAACGTGCCGTACCACCACGTCTTTACGTGATGGCGGCCGCCGCGCCGCACCCGTCCCGAGCCCACGCCTGACCGCCTGGAAGAGGCACCACGATGTCCGTGCCCACGCAAGAACTGAAGCTGGAGATCGTCAACGCCGCCACGGGGAAGCCCCTCGGCGCCAAGCCCGCGCCGGACGCGGACGGGGCGCTCGTCGTCCGCGACCTCCCCGATGACGGCCCGAGCCCGGAGCAGTGGCAACTCGCCCCCGTGCAGGCCGCGCAAGGCGGACAAGCGCAGGCCCAACAGGCGTATGTCATCCGCAACGCGGCCAGCGGCAAGGTGCTCGACAACCCGGGCGCCGCGGACCACAGCGTCCGCCAGGGGGACGCCGCCGCCGGCAAGAAGGAGCAGCAGTGGCACCTCATTCCCGTCGAGGGTGAAGCGGGCCTGTACTTCATCGAGGCGGCGACCGACGGCGCCGTTCTCGACCTCGCCGACCCCGCTGTGGACGACGTGGAGGACACCCGGGTCGTCCTGCGCGAGCACGACGACAGCGCGGAGAGCCAGCGGTGGCGGTTCGTTGCGGCCGAGCCCGAGCGCGTCAGCGACCCCGTGCTGCCCTGGGCCTCCCTGGACCACTGGAACGGCCGCCGGTCCTGGCGGCTGGCCCGCCCGACCGCGCTGCGGCCAGCACCCGGCGCGACGCCCTGTTTCAGCGACATGCTGCTGGTCCTCGAGCAGTTCGGCAGTGACCAGGACGCCGGCGGGTGGAAGAGTTACAAGGCCAGCCACTCTCCCAGCGGGCAACCGGGCTGGTGGGCCGGGCTCGGTGACCGGTTCCTCGCCGCAACCACGGAGAAGGGGCGAAAGGACATCGTCGGGCTCAAGCCCGCGAAGGGGGCTGTGACGTCGTCCGGCAGGGGCGACGGCACGTTCGACGACGACGAACGCGTCCTGCACCCACCCGCGCCCTCCTCGCATCCCGCGGACCTGTGGACCCTCGTCGACCTGACGGGCGACGGCAGGCCCGACGTCGTCGTGCTTGCCACCGACGGTGTCCAGGTGTCCCCCCAGGAAGAGGACGGGACCTTCCCGCCCGCGGGCGGCGAGCCGGTCCTCAAGGCGTTCGGCCACGGCCAGCAGGCCGGCGGGTGGCTTGCCGACAAGCACCCCCGCTTCCTCGCCGACACCACCGGCGACGGCAGGCTCGACATCGTCGGCTGCCACGACGACGGCGTCTGGATCTCCCTCCAAAACGAGGACGGCACGTTCGCCGACCCTCTGTACATCCTCGACGACTTCGGGACCGACCAAGGGTGGAGCTCGGTCAAGGAGCACCCCCGCTTCCTGCTCGCGACCACCGGTGACGGATCAGTGGACATCGTCGGCTTCGGCCCGCAGGGCGTCGTCGCCGCACGCGGGCGCGGCGACGGCACGTTCGAGCCCGCCAAGCTGGTCCTGAACGACTTCGGACACGCCCAGGGATGGACGGGCGAGAAGCACCTTCGGCTCCTCGCCGACGTCACCGGCGACGGCACCCCGGACATCGTCGGCTTCGGCGACGAGGGCGTCTGGGTGTCGCACAACCGCGGCGACGGCCGGTTCGAGCAAGCCCAGCTGGTGTGCCGAGGCTTCGGGCACAACGAGAACGCCGGCGGCTGGCGCGTAGACCGCCACCCCCGCTTCCTCGCCGACGTCACCGGCGACGGACGCGTCGACATCATCGGCTTCGGCGGCCCGGGCGTGTACGTGGCCCGAAACCTGTACCGCCGCTTCCGCACCCGATAACGTCGGAAAATCCTCCACCCCACACCACGGCGACTCGCCATCGGGGTGCTGAAACCCGCCCACCACCATCCGACCTGCGGCCGGGCTTCGCCTGCAAGGCCACACGCCGAGCAACCGCAGTAACGGGCCATGGCGAGGCGTGAGAAAGGCCGAGACGTCCAGGCGCTGCACGGCCGGCGTCTGGACGTCGGCGGGTAGTGGGCCAGGTTCGCGGCGTGCAGGACCATGCGTGTCATCCTCACCGTCCCACGGCTTGTGTCAGAGCGAACCGCGCCAAGACTCAGCCGGGTCCGGGTTGGCCGGGCGGGGAGTCGAGGGCCCGCATGCCGGGTCACGCGTTGCGTTGCCGAGGTCTCGTGTGTCGGGGCTGGGTGCACCGTTCGGTGGGCTTATGCAACCGGATCACTTGATCGATGGGTTTGCCCGCGGCAGGCCCGGATGAGGTCTGGCTGGCCTCCAGCATGGGGACAGCACACCCTCCGGCGGCGCGGTCGCTTTCTCTGTCCGGCGAGAGGAGGCATGCCGGCCGTAGCCGGTGCGGGCGGTACGGCCCCCGGCCGTGACTGGCTGGCCTATGCCAGTCGCCTTTAGTGAGTGGTCGGAACGATGAAGGGATGACGATGAGCACTACCACCGTGGCCGCTACAGGTGATGAGGACACCGGCCCGCCGATCAGCACCTTCGCGGGGACCGGAGACGCGGGCTTCAGTGATGACGAAGGCCCTGCAGCCTCGGCTGTGTTGACCCACCCCTACGGGGTGGCGCTGGACAGCGCCGGCACCCTGTACTTCTCCGAGTTCAGCACCCACCGGGTCCGCAAGGTCACCAGGGACGGGAACATCAGCACGCTCGCGGGCAGCGGGGAGGCGGACTACGGAGGCGACGAAGGCCCTGCCGTCTCGGCTCACCTGAACTACCCGCGCGGGGTGGCGGTGGACAGCACAGGCGCCGTCTACATTGCGGATGCCGGCAACCACCGGGTCCGGAAGATCGCGACGGACGGGACGATCAGCACGTTCGCCGGCACAGGCACCGCGGGATCCAGCGGTGACGGCGCGCTCGCCACCGCCGCCGAACTGGATCGTCCGTACGGTGTCGCCGTGGACAGCACCGGTACCGTCTACATCGCCGACCACAACAACCACCGGATTCGGAAGATCACCCCGGACGGGAACATCAGGAACTTCGCGGGGACCGGTGAGGCGGGTTCCGCAGGAGACGGTGACGCCGCGGAGTCGGCCCAGCTGAACAGCCCACACGCAGTGGCGGTGGACGGCGCAGGCGCCGTCTACATCGCCGACGCCGGTAACCACCGGGTCCGGAAGGTCGCGGCCGACGGGACGATCAGCACGGTTGCCGGAACCGGCGAGGCGAAATTCGGCGGTGACGGCGGCGCGGCGGACGCGACGCAGCTGAACTGCCCCGCGGCAGTGGCGGTGGACAGCAGCGGCTGCCTCTACATCTGCGACCAGTACAACCACCGGGTCCGTAAGGTCACGGCCGACGGAAAGATCAGCACGGTCACCGGCACAGGCGCCGCGGACTTCGGCGGAGACGACGGGCCGGCCTCCTCGGCCCAGCTGAACAGCCCGCTCGGACTCGCCCTGGACAGTATCGGCACTCTCTACATCGCCGATCACATCAACAACCGGATCAGGAAGATCGACTCCCCAAGGCTGCCCAAGTCCGGCACCGTGGTCAGCTGGGCCAACGTCCGCAGCAGGCTGCGGATCGCGGTCGCGCGTGAGTCCACCAAGGACGGGACGGAGATCCACCAGGCCCTCCCCGTTCCCAGGAGCCACCAGCGGTGGCGGCTGGTCGTGGTGGGCCAGGACAACGGCGAAGCACTGTACCGGATCGACAACGTGCGCAGCGGCAAGGCCCTGGAGGTCGTCGGCGGGCAGGAGTGGCCCGGTGCGGTGATCGCGCAGCGCGCCTACGAGGGGGATGATGCGCATCATCAGCAGTGGAGGCTGATCCCGGTGGGCTCAGCGACAGATGCCCCGCCGCAGGTGTACGAGATCGCGAATCGCAACAGCGGTCTGCTGCTGCAAGCCGACACCAACGCCCGTGCGGCGATCAGGCAGGACGGGACGGACGGCCACTGCCGGGGCCGGCAGTGGCAGCTGCTCCCCGTGTGACGCGTGAAGGGGCAGGGGCGCGACCGTCGTTGCCCTTTCACGGAAAAGTGCTTCTGGGAGCCGGACGGGTCGTCGAGGGTCGCTTTGGGTGTCTCGGGGCTCTTGGGACCTTGGTGTAGCCGCTTCTCTTCGGCTTGCTCTGCAGGACTTCGTGCTTCTGGGGGCCAGTGCTGTTCGCCATCCTTCCGCTCGATTGCCTCAAGCCTTCGGACGCGGCCGTGCAGACCGAGCCGAGACCCTGGACATACCCCTGTGCGGCTGCTGTCTGGGCGGTCCGGATGAAGGAGTTGAGGAAGCCATGATGGTGCGTGCTTCGGGTGACGCTCCTGCACGACTTACACGCGGGAGGAGGTTCCGTGCATCGCATCGGCGGACAGGCTCGTGCTCGTGTCGTTGTACGCCCGTCCTCGGCGTCCTCGAAGTCGACGCCCGCCCGGCTAGGTCCGGGCACCGTTGGTCAGGGAGAAGAACCCCGCGCTCTGGCCGGCAAAAGGCGAGCGTGTTGTTGAACACCATGGTGATCACCTCTGCTCGTCGTCGTGGTGGTCCGGCACCGACTGCCCTCAGCGCCCACAGCCAGATCCGGACCAGCCGATTCCTGTGCCCCCGGTCCACGGCACAGAGGTCGTCAGCGCACACCGTGACGCCCGTGATTCAAACGAACAACAGCGGCAACAGCGCGCGCGCCCGTACAACCGAGTCCCCCCCCGGACGAACAGGCCAGTCACACCCAATGCGCCAACCCGCTCCGGCGCATGCCTCAGCCGCGAAAGAAAGAGGAACGAGCTATGAGTACCCCGTCCTATCCGCCGGCCAACGCTCCCTACGCCCAGGCCGCGGCCGTAGTCAATGAGGACGGCACCATCGTACGGGCCCAAGGCGTCGCCGAAGTCCGACGGATTGCCGACGGTAGCTACGTCGTGAGGGTCAGCAAGGGCATCGACCTAGAGAAAGGCGTGCCGGTGGTCTGTCTGATCGGCCGCACCGACTCGTCCGTCCCTGGCCAGATTTACGTCAACCTCCACGATACGGGCGGTGACCCGCACACCTTCGGCGTGATGACATACGCGGGTGCTGCCCGCGTAAATAGCTCCTTTACCGTGATCGTGGCCTGATCATCATCAGCTCCTTACCAGCTAGGTCCGCCAACGTTCCCAGTGGCGAATGCTTCCACCTGCTTCGTGCTCCGATCTCACCCGGTCGGCCACGACACGAGACATATGCCCCTCAAGACAACACCTCAGAGGACTTGCCATGGCTGATGCCAAGCCGATCTACGCCCCCTACGCCCGCGCCGCTGCCGTCGTGGCCCGCGATGGGACCGTGCTGAAGACGAAAAACGTCCTGCGCGCGGAGAAAGTCGGCACTGACGGCGGCACATACAAGGTGATCATCGCCGAGACCGTCGACGTCACCGACGGCGCGGTGCAGGTCACCCCTGAAAGCGGGGCGAACTGGGGAACCGAGGTGTTCACCAGAATTCTGGACGCACACACCGTGGAGGTCCTGACCGGCAAGAGCGGCAAGGAGTCGGGGCAGCCGTTCCACATCGCCATCCTTTAACCTCGATCTTGCATGAGGGCCCGTCAGCTTGCTGACGGGCCC
>NZ_JBHVDX010000248.1:0-14461 GCF_042802555.1 Streptomyces sp. NPDC057474
TTCGCACTGTTTGCGAACACGCCTCGCCATCGTCATTGTGCGCCGCCAGGGACTCGAACCCCGGACCCGCTGATTAAGAGTCAGCTGCTCTAACCAACTGAGCTAGCGGCGCAGACTCTGTCGTCCTTCCGCCTTCGGCGGCTGGCGACAAAGAAAATACTACCTGGTCCGCAGGGGTGCCCTCGACCACTTAAACGTGAGCTGGATCTCCGGCGGACCCCTGATGTCTAGATCGCCATGGAGAGCAGTACGGGCGCGGCTCCCCGGTTCAGTGTGTTCGCCGCCGCGCGCAGCCGGTGCGCGTGCTCCAGCGGGAGTGACAGCGCGAGGCAGCCGACGGCGGAGCCCGCGGTGATGGGGACGGCCGCGCAGACCGTGCCCGGCGCGTACTCCTGGAGGTCGAGGACCGGGACCGTGGGTGTCTGGGCGTCGAGCTTGCTCAGCAGCACCTTCTCGTTGGTGATCGTGCGGGCGGTGAGCCGGGCGGGGCGATGGCGCGAGAGGTGGTCGCGCCGGCCGTTGAGGTCGAGCTGGGCCAGCAGGCCCTTGCCGAACGCGGTGGCATGGGCGGAGGAGCGGAAGTCGACCCACTCGTGGACCGCGGGCGTGGCCGGGCTGTCGGCCCAGCCGGTGACGTGGATCTCGCCGTCCACGTATCGGGTGACATAGACGGCGGCGCCCACCGAGTCGCGCAGCTCGTCGAGGGTGTGCTGGAGCTGCTCGCGCAGGGCCTGGTCATGACCCTGGGCGGAGCTCAGCCGGGCGAGTGCGACACCGGTGACGTAGGCGCTGTCGGTGGTCTGCTCCACATATCCCTCGCGACGCAGCATCCGCAGGAGCGCGGTCAACCGCTCGCTGTCGACGCCGGTGCGACGGGCGATCTCGGCGTCGGTGACGCCACCTGCGTGCCGCGCCACCGTCTCCAGGACGCGGAGGGCGTCCTGGGCCGAGTGGTACGGCGCGGTCGGCTCGTGCTTGAGCGCCACGGTTTCCCCCTGCGCTTCTCGGGCCGTCTTTTCGGACAGCTTGCCGTGTCCCACGATACGGCCCAAGAGCTCTACGTGGAGGGGTTGTTCGCGAGAAAATCCCGGTACCTGCGAGCCTCCCAGCTGCCGGACCAGCACTCTGGCATATGCCAAAGGCATGGCCCGGCGGGTGGACCTCGCATGTTCCCACGCGTTCGCCCTTTCGCTTGGCGTAGTCAGATGACCGCACCGAGGAACTCGCGCGTTCGTTCGTGCGACGGATCGCCGAAGATCTTCTCGGGGCTGCCCGACTCGATGACCTGGCCAGAATCGAACATCAGAACTTGGTCCGAGATGTCCCGGGCGAAGTTCATCTCGTGGGTCACACAGAGCATCGTGATGTCGGTGGTGCGGGCGATGTCCCTGAGCAGGTCGAGTACGCCCGCGACCAGCTCGGGGTCGAGCGCGGACGTCACCTCGTCGAGGAGCAGCACCTGCGGGCGCATCGCCAGCGCCCGGGCGATGGCCACCCGCTGCTGCTGCCCGCCGGACAGCTGGCTCGGGTAGGAGTCGCACTTGTCGGCGAGCCCCACCATGTCGAGCAGCTCGCGTGCGCGCGCCTCGGCCTCGTCCTTGGAGAGCCCGAGGACGTTGACGGGCGCCTCGGTGATGTTCCGCAGCACCTTCATGTTCGGGAAGAGGTTGAACTGCTGGAACACCATCCCGATGTTCTTGCGGACCTCACGGCACTGCTTGTCGCTCGCCGGGAACAGTTGCTGCCCACCGACGGTGATCTTGCCCTCGTCGGGCTTGGTCAGGGTCATCAGCAGCCGCAGGATCGTCGTCTTGCCGGAGCCGGACGGGCCGATCAGCGTGACGTGCTTGCCGGCGTCGACCGAGAAGTCCAGCCGGTCGAGGACCGTGTTGCTGCCGAATCGCTTGGTCACGTTCTCGAAGCGGATCAGCTCGGCGCTGTCCGCGGAACGGTCGACGGGGGCGCCGGAACCGGTCTGGGAATCGGGTTCTTTCATCAGAGGGGTGTCAGCGGACAAGACGTTGCTCCAGGGTTCGCAGAAGGAGGGAGGCCAGATAGGAGATGAGGATGAAGGCCACCCCGATGACGGTCAGGGGCTCGGTGAAACGGAAGGTCTCCTGGGCGTAGAGCCGGGCCTCGCTCAACATCTCCGGAACCGTGATCACCATCAGGATCGGTGTGTCCTTGAGCATCGAGATCACGTAGTTGCCCAGCGCGGGCACCACCCGGCGGACCGCCTGCGGCAGGATCACCACCGTCCACGTGCGCCGCATCGGCAGGTTCAGCGCCGTGGCCGCCTCCCACTGGCCCGCGGGCACCGCCTCGATGCCGGCGCGGTAGACCTGCATCGTGTACGTCGAGTAGTGCAGCCCGATCGCGAAGACGCCCGTGGTCAGCGCCGAGAAGGTCAGGCCCCACTCCGGCAGCACATAGAAGAGGAAGAACAACTGGACGAGCAGGGGAGTGTTCCGGATGAACTCCGTGACGACCCCCACCGGCCAGCTCACCCACCGGGTCGGCGTCCGCACCAGCAGCGCCCACACCAGTCCGAGCGCGAAGGAGACGACCGAGCCCAGGGCCAGCGCCTGCAGGGTGACCAGCAGGCCGTCCCAAAAGTGCGGCAGGAAGTCGGTGACCGCGTTCCAGTCCCAGTTCATCAGGCACCACCTCCCGCGCCCGCGCCCTCGGGGACGCGCGCCGGCGGCACAGCCGCCTTCCTCGCCGGGGCCCTGCCGACCCCGGCCTTCAGCCGCCGCTCCAGCACCCGCATGGCCCGGGTGAGCAGGAAGGCGATCACGAAGTAGATGAGCAGGAGATACGCGTAGATCTCCACGCTCTCCTGCAGCGCCAGCCGCACCAGGCTGCCGCTGAACGCCAGGTCGCCCATGCCCATGACCGACACCAACGCCGTGCCCTTGAGCAGTTCGACGACCAGGTTGGCGAAGGGAGGGATCATCTCCGGGACCGCCTGCGGCAGCAGGATCAGCCGCATCCGCTGCCACGGGGTGAAGCTCAGTGCGATACCGCCCTCGCGCTGCGCCGGGTCCACGGCGGTCAGGGCGCCGCGCACGATCTCGGCGCCGTACGCCCCGTACGTCAGCCCGAGCGCGAGGACGCCCGCCCACATCGGGACGAGCTGCCAGCCGAAGGCCAGCGGCAGCACGAAGTACACCCAGAAGATCATGATCAGCGCGGAGGTGCCGCGGAACACCTCGGTGTAGAGGCCCGCGACGAAGCGGACGATCCACTGCCGGTGGGTGCGCGCGACCCCCACCACGAAGGAGACGGCCGTGGCCAGCAGCGCGCCGAAGACCAGCAGTTGAAGAGTGACCCAGACACCGCGCAGTACGAGTTCCCAGAGTCCCGGTGTCATGCGCGGCAGAGCTCCTTCGTGGTCAGGTCGGTCATCTCGACCTTGGTGAAGCCGAAGGGCCGCAGGACGCGCAGCAGTTCGCCGCTCTCCTTCATCTTCCGCAGCTCCACGTTGAAGGCGTCCCGCAGCCGCGTCTCGGCCGGCCGGAACGCGAAGCCCGCGCCGTCCACCCGCGGCTTCCCGTCGACGAGCGCGGCGAACGCCTTGGTCGCCTCCGTCGTGCGGGACTTCCTGACCACCTCACGGGTGGTCAGCGACGTCCCCGCGAACACGTCGACCCGCCCCGCCTCCACGGCGTTCATCCCGGCCACCTGGTCGGGCACGATGACGATGTCGCTCTCCGGGTACCCGGCCTCGACGGCATGCGCGATCTGCGCGTACCCCGACCCCGTGGCGAACCTCGCCTTGGCGCGGATCACATCCGCGTAGTCGTTCAACCCCTTCGGATTGCCCTTCCGGACCACGAACGCGTCCAGCATCTGATGGTCGGGCTCGGAGAAGATGACCTCCGCGCAGCGCTCGGGATTGATGTACATCCCGGCGGACACGACATCGAACTGCTGGGAGTTCAGCCCAGGTATGAGCGATCCGAACTCCGTCGGCACGGGCTGAACCCGCCCCACCCCCAGCCGCTTGAAGACGACCCCGGCCACTTCCGGCCCCTCGCCGGTCAGCTCACCATCCGTGTCGATGTAGCCGAACGGGATCTCTCCCGCGATACCCAGCCGTACGACGCCCTGCGCCCGCAGCCGGTCCAGCAGTTCACCCCCGTCCGTACTGGAGGCGGTGGCCACCCGGCTGCACCCGGCGGCGCCCAGCGCGCCGGCCGTTGCGAGCGCGGAGGCGCCGACGAGCAGCGCCCGGCGGCTGGGGTCGCGTGTCTTCCCGGTTCTCCCGGAGGTCTCTGTTGCTGGAGCCATGGCCGCGCGGCTACCCGGCCCGATGCGATGTATTCACGCCACTGCGGAGGCCTTCACGCCCCCTGCACACACCCGGCCAGGCGGGCCAAGCCCCGGGAGGCACCCTTGACCCCGGCGGCACCATGGAAGACATGACCGACCGCTACATCGAGATCTCCCTGCTCAAGCGCCAGGTCGTGTGCCGGGCGAAACTCCTCGACGACCGCGCGCCGCTCACCTGCGCCGCCGTGTGGGACGCCCTGCCCCTCTCCGGCGACGTCTACCACGCCAAATACGCCCGCAACGAGATCTACGCCCTCTTCCCACCCTTCGCCCCCCACGAGCCACCCCTGGAGAACCCCACCGTCACGCCCATCCCGGGCGACCTCTGCTACTTCTCCTTCGCCGGCACGGAACTGGCCACGAACGCGTACGGCTACGACGACGAGGTCCGCCCAGGCACGACCCTCGTGGACCTGGCCCTCTTCTACGAACGCAACAACCTGCTGCTGAACGGCGACGTCGGCTGGGTGCCGGGCATCGTCTGGGGCCAGGTGATCGAGGGCCTGGAGGAGATGGCGGACGCGTGCAACGACCTGTGGCGGGCAGGCGCGCTGGGGGAGACGCTGTCGTTCAGGCGAGCCTGATGCCCCCGCACGCCGGAGAGCTCGGGTGGGTGGGGTTCATGGGCGGATGCGGATCCGGTGGGGGCTTCTCGCGCAGTTCCCCGCGCCCCTGAAAGACACGGCCCCTGCGGGCCGAAAAGCACGGGGCGCAGCCCCTGCTTTTCAGGGCGAGGGGAACTGCGCGACCAGCCCCCACCGGACCCGAACTCGACGACGCACCCCCTCGGGTCGAAGGGGCGGCAGCCCCTGGGATGGGACGGGTAGGGGCGGCGGGGGCGATCAAAGGCGGGCCGGAGCCACCCCCGCGACCCCCGCCTCGTACAACGCATGCCCCACCCGCAGCACCAGATCATCCCGATGCCGGGCCGCCACCACCTGAAGCCCCACCGGCAGCCCGTCCCCGTCCACCCCCACGGGAACACTCGCTGCAGGCTGCTGCGTCAGGTTGAAGGGATACGTGAAGGGCGTCCACCCGGTCCACCGCCGATACCCGGCCCCCCGCGGCACCTCCACCCCCGCCTCGAAGGCGGTCACCGGCAACGCGGGCGTGACAAGAACGTCGTACCGCTCGTGGAACGCCCCCATCCGCCGCCCGAGATCCATCCGCACACCCACCGCGGCCAGATAGTCCAGCGCGGACAACCGCGCCCCGACCTCCCGGATCTCCCGCAACCCGGGATCCAGTACCTCCCGCTGATGCGGCCCGAGCCGCTGCGTCACCCGCGCCGCCCCGCTGAACCACAGCGTGTGGAACGCCTCGACGGGATCGGAGAAGTCGGGGTCGGCCTCGCTGACGTACGCCCCCAGCCCGGCGAGCCCCTCCACGGCCCGCCGCACCGCGAGGGCGACGCCCGGCTGTACGGCGACCTGCCCGCCGAGCGACGCCGAGTACGCCACCCGCAGCCCCCGCACCCCACCGGCGAGCGCGTCCACGAAGGACCCGGACGCCGGCCCGAGCCCCGACCAGTCCCGCGCGTCGGGCCCGGAGATGACGTCCAGCATCAGCGCGGCATCCGCCGCGTCCCGCGTCAGCGGCCCCACGTGCGCGAGTGTGCCGAAGGCGCTCGCGGGATACAGCGGCACCCGCCCGTACGTCGGCTTCAGCCCGAACACGCCGCAGAATGCGGCCGGGATACGCACACTGCCACCCCCGTCCGTGCCCAGCGCCAGCGGCCCCGCCCCGAGCGCGACGGCCGCCGCGGCGCCCCCGCTGGACCCCCCGGCCGTACGCGAGAGGTCGTACGGATTCCGCGTCACCCCGCTCAGCGGCGAGTCGGTGACGCCCTTCCACCCGAACTCGGGCGTCGTGGTCTTCCCCAGGAATACGGCCCCCTGCTCCCGCAGCCGGGCCACGGACGGCGCGTCCTCGTCCCAACTCCCCTTCTCGGAGATGGTCCTGGAGCCCTTCAGGGTCGGCCCGCCCCGCATCAGCAGGATGTCCTTCACCGTGACCGGCACCCCGTCCACCGCCCCGGCCGGCTCCCCGCGCCGCCAGCGCCCCTCCGACTCCCGCGCCTGCGCCAGGGCCGTCCCGGCGTCGATACGCACGAACGCGTTCACGTCCGGCTGTACGCGCTCGGCCCGTTCCAGGGCCGCCCGCGCCACTTCCACGGGACTGAACTCGCCCTTGCGATACCCCTCGACCAGTCGTACGGCGGACAGCTCGGTCAGTCGTGTCAGTCGCGTCGGCTCCGACATACGGCCCCTCCCAGGGGAGTTCAATGCCCGGGCACGTACCCGCGCTGCTTGTCGACCACGTTGGGCAGCGGCTTTCCCGCCTCCCACAGCTCGAACAACTCCACGAACTGGGCGCCGAGTTCGTCCCGCCACCCCACCGTGTCCCCGCTCATGTGGGGAGAGACGATCAGCCCGGGCACGTCCCACAGCGGATCGTCCGGGCCCAGCGGCTCGCGCTCGAAGACATCCAGCGCCGCCCCCGCGATCCACCGCTTTCGCAGCGCCTCGACGAGCGCGTCCTCCACCACGAGCTGCCCACGCCCCACATTCACGAACCGCGCGGACGGCTGCATGACCCCGAAACGCCGGGCGTCGAACATGCCGTACGTCGCCTCCGTCAGCGGCGCGGCCGCGATCACCCAGTCGGCGCGGGCCAGCAGCCGGTCCAGCTCCTCCGGACCGTGGACGCCGGCCCGCGCGGTCCGGCCGACCAGGGCCGTATGAAGGCCGAGGGCCTTGAGGTGGCGCGCGATCGCCCGCCCGATCGGCCCGGACCCCACCACACAGACCCGGCCGCCCGCCACCCGTAGCGCCTCCCGGTGCCGCCACTCCCGCCGCTCCTGCAACTCCCAGCTGCGCGGCAGATCCTTGGCCATGGCGAGGACGAGCGCGGCGACGTACTCGGCGATCGGCGCCTCGAACACCCCGCGCGCGTTCGTCACCACCGTGTCCTCGTCGGCGGCGAGCCCGGGGCACAGCAGATGGTCGACGCCCGCGCTGGCCGTATGCACCCAGCGCGGCCGGGGCCCGCCGCCCGGCCAGGCCTCCCGCACCGCGCGGGACGCGAAGTCCCACACCAGCAGCACATCGGCGTACGGCAGCCGCTCGGCCAGCGTCGAGGCGTCGGCGTACTCGATCGTGGCCCGCCCGGTGAGCCGCCCGAGCCGGGGGCGCGGCTGAGCGTCGAGGACGAGGAGGTTCGGGCGCTGCGACGAGGTCATAGGCGTAAGACACCAATCACGAACGGAAGCGGCTGTACCCACAAACGGAAGCGGCTCTACTCACCGACGGAAGCGGCTCACCGGCCCCACGAGATGCGTGTGACATGCACTGATTGACCACGCTCGCACCCGAACCTACCTTCGTCAACACGGACTTGCGCACGGTCTGTCGTCCGCACATCTCTCTCCGTGAGGCCGGTGGCTGTCATGAACGTCTCCTTCCTCGGTGGACCCCGTCCCCAGCGCGGCGTCGGTGTCATCGCCCCGTTCGACTTCGCCCTCGACCGTGAGCTGTGGCGCTGGGTCCCGGACGACGTCTCCCTCCACCTCACCCGGACGCCGTACGTCCCGGTCGAGGTGAGCCTCGACCTGGCCCGGCTGGTCTCCGAGCACGAGACGCTCCACGAGGCGGTACGGGCCCTGAACGAGGTCGCGCCCGAGGTCGTGGCCTACGCCTGCACCAGCGGCAGCTTCGTCGGCGGGGTCGCGGGGGAGCGCGCGATGGGCGAGGCGATGACCCGCGCGGGCGCCGCGCACGCGGTCACCACGTCCGGCGCGATGCTCGCCGCCCTGGCCGAGCTGAACGCGCACCGCATCGCCCTGGTCACCCCGTACACCGTCTCGGTCACCCGGTCCCTGGAGGAGTACCTCGCCGAGGCGGGCATCCTGGTCACCGGCCGCGCCTCGCTCGGCCTGGTCCGGCACATCTGGAAGGTCCCGTACCACGACGTGGTCGCCATGGCCCGCCGCGCGGTCCGTACGACGGCGCCGGACGCCCTCTTCATCTCCTGCACCAACCTCCCCACGTACGACGTCATCCCCCAGCTGGAAGCGGAACTGCGGATGCCCGTTCTCTCGGCCAACCAGGTGACGATGTGGGCGGCACTGCGTCATCTGGGTACCCGGGCGGTGGGTCCGTACCAGGCTCTGCTCGACGAGTCGGCCAGGCAGCCGTTCGGTGCGGGACCTGTTCCGCCACCGCCGGTACTGCCGGAAGAACAGGAAGGTTGGGCATGACCGCACTCGGTTTCCTCTACCCGGGCCACTCCGCCGAGGACGACTATCCGCGCATAGAACAACTGCTCGGCAGCGACATCCGGGTGGACGTGGTGCACACCGACATCGGCGTGGACGCCCACCGCGTGGACGCCCTGCGCGAGATGGGCGCCCCCGAACGGCTGGCCGCCGGCTGCGCGGCCCTCCGCATGTCCGGCGCGGAGGCCGTCGTCTGGGCCTGCACCAGCGGCAGTTTCGTCTACGGCTACGAAGGTGCCCACGACCAGATCCGCGCCCTCGCCCGCACGGCGGGTCTCCCCGCCTCCTCCACGTCCTTCGCCTTCGCCCACGCGGCCCGCGAGGTGGGAGCCACGAAGGTGGCGGTGGCGGCGACCTACCCCGACGACGTGGCCCAGCTCTTCGTCGACTTCCTGGCAGCGGCAGGCGTGGAAGTCCTCTCGGTACGAGGCGCCGGCATCATCACGGCGGCGGAGGTAGGCGCCTGGGGCCTGGACGAAACCCTCGCCCTGGCCCGGTCGGCCGACCACCCGGACGCGGACGCCCTGCTGCTGCCGGACACCGCCCTCCACACCGCCTCCCACATCCCCACCCTGGAGAAGGAACTGGGCAAACCGATCCTCACGGCCAACCAGGTCACGGTCTGGGAGGCCCTGAGGCTGGCGGACAGGAGGGTGAACGCCCCACAGCTGGGGACCTTGTTCACGCGAGAGCCGATCGTCCAGGTGCAGTAGCCGGAAAGGTCCCGCGCCCCTGTCCTCAGGGGGCGCGGGGAACTGCGCGAGCAACCACGACGGACCTGTAGCCGACAACGAACCCGCCCGGCCCTCTCGGGGGTCGAAGGGGCGCAGCCCCTTGAGGATGGGACGGGTAGGGGCGGCGGGGGGCGGGAATAACCGGAGCCACCCTCCTGTTACACCGAGCCGTACCCACCACCGCACGCCCCGCAGGAGGCCCCACCGTGACCACAGCCGAGATACGAGGCGAAGCCAAGGGCACCGCCCCGGTCCCCCTCTCCGTCCTCGACCTGGTCACCGTAGGCGCAGGCCGCACAGCCACAGACGCCCTCCGCACCAGCGTCACCCTCGCCGGCCAGGCAGAAGCCCGCGGCTACCACCGCTACTGGGTGGCGGAACACCACTCCATGCCCGGCGTCGCCTCGTCCTCCCCCGCGGTGATCCTCGCCCACCTCGCCGCCCACACCACCCGCATCCGCCTCGGATCGGGCGGCGTGATGCTCCCCAACCACGCTCCCCTGGTCATCGCGGAGCAGTTCGGCACGCTCGAAGCAATGGCCCCCGGCCGCGTCGACCTCGGCCTCGGCCGAGCCCCCGGCACGGACGGCGCCACCGCCGCCGCCCTCCGCCGCTCAGCCCGCCTCCACGAGGGCGCCGACGACTTCCCGGAGCAGCTCGCGGAGCTGACCCGCTTCCTCGACGACGACTTCCCCGACGGCCACCCCTACCGCCGTGTTCACGCGGTCCCGGGCCCCATCCAGAGCACCTCACCCGGCGGAGTCCAGTCCCCGCACCGCCCCCCGATCTGGCTGCTCGGCTCCTCCGGCTTCAGCGCCAGCCTGGCCGGCTCTCTCGGCCTCCCCTTCGCCTTCGCCCACCACTTCTCCGCGCGGAACACGATCCCGGCGCTCGACCTGTACCGCGAGTCGTTCCGCCCCTCGCCGGTCCTGGACGCCCCGTACGCGCTCATCGGCGTCTCCGCCCTCGCCGCGGACGAGGAGAAGGAGGCCCGCCGCCAGGTCAGGGCCGCCGCGCTCAACATGGTCCGCCTGCGCACCGGCCGCCCCGGTCTCGTCCCGACGCCGGAGGAGGCGGAGACGTACGAATTCAGCGCGGTCGAACAGGACTTCATCGACTCCTGGAACGCCGATGTCATCCACGGCACCGTCGACGAGGTCCGCACCCGCCTCGACGACCTCCAGAAGCGCACCGGCGCGGACGAGCTGATGCTCACCACCCACGCCCACAGCGCCGACCTGCGCCTGCGCTCGTACGAACTGATCGCGGACGCGTACGACCTGCCGGGAGCCGGGGGTGTTTCTCAGACCTGATCAGGTCTGCTCAGGTCTGCTCAGGCCTGAGGGCATGCAGCCGCCCCCAGCAGCTCCGCGATCCGTTCCGGCGACACCGCGCGGGAGTACAGCCACCCCTGCCCGGTGTCGCAGCCGAGCCGGCGCAGCCGGGAGGCCTGCGCGTCGGTCTCCACGCCCTCCGCCGTGACGGTCAGTCCGAGTCGGTGGGCGAGCTGGACGAGGGCCTCGACGATGATCTCGTCGGCGGGGTTGGGCTGCCCGTCGTCCCCGGCGGCCCCGCTCTCCTCCCCGCTCTCGTACTGGAACCCCCGTACGAACGCCCCGTCCAGCTTCAGCACCGACACCGGCAGCCGACTGAGGTACGCGAGGTTGGAGTAGCCGGTGCCGAAGTCGTCGATGGCGATGCGTACGCCCATGTCGCTGAGGGCCTTGAGGGCCTGGAGCGGGCGGCCGGCGGAGCCCATGAGCGCGGACTCGGTGAGTTCCAGCTGGAGCAGATGCGGGGCGAGGCCGGTCTCCGCGAGGATCTCGGCGACGTCGGCGACCAGGTCGGAGTCCCAGACCTGGCGGACGGCCACGTTCACACTGACGAAGATCGGCGCCCGGTCGGGGTGGTCGATCTGCCAGCGGCGGGCCTGCCGACAGGCGGTGGCCAGAATCCACCGCCCGAGCTGGACGATCGAGCCGTCCTCCTCGGCCAGTGAGATGAACCGATTCGGCGTCAACAGGCCGAACTGCGGGTGATGCCAGCGCACCAGCGCCTCCACCCCGCGCACCTCGCCCTCCGCCATGCCCACCAGCGGCTGGTACTCGAGCACGAACTCGCCCCGCCCGACGGCCGCCCGCAGCGTGGACGACAGGGCCTGACGGGTCATCCGGTGGGCG
Source organism: Streptomyces sp. NPDC057474 (assembly GCF_042802555.1). Lineage (NCBI taxonomy): Bacteria > Bacillati > Actinomycetota > Actinomycetes > Kitasatosporales > Streptomycetaceae > Streptomyces > Streptomyces sp. NPDC057474. Next base: position 11,526 of record NZ_JBHVDX010000248.1, read on the forward strand.
TTGCGCTCCGGGTCGAACAGCGTCCAGCGGGCCTTGCCGTCGGCCTTCGCCCAGTACAGCGTCGTGTCGGCGGCCTGCATCAGCCCGGTCGCCGTCGTGCTCCCCGACTGCCGCTCGACGACCCCGATCGAGGCGGAGACGGACAGCCGCTGACCGGCCAGGTCGAAGGGCGCCTGCAGGGCCTTGAGGACCGAGTCGGCCAGGTCGGCGAGTTGTTCCGTGCCGGTGGAGTCCTCCACGAGCAGCGCGAACTCGTCACCCCCGAGTCTGGCCACCAGCGGCGCCCCGGCCGCCGTACCGGCCGTGCGGAGGAGGGCGGCCTCGTCGGCGCACCGGGTGAGCCGCTCGGCGACGGCCGTGAGAAGCCGGTCGCCGACGCGGTGGCCGAGGGTGTCGTTGACCGCCTTGAACCCGTCCAGGTCCAGATAGACCAGGCCGATCCGGCCGGTGCCGGCCTCGTCGTACCCCTCCCGTTCGAGGGCGACGGAGAGCTGATCGAAGAAGAAGGTGCGGTTGGGGAGCCGGGTCACCGGGTCGTGCATCTGCAAGTGGCGGAGCCTGGCCTGAAGCTGGCGGTTGGCGCTGATGTCGGCGACCGAGAGGAGCACCGCCCGCTCCTCCTCGGGCAGCGGCGCCACCGACACCTGCACCCACAACCAGGTCCCGTCCGGCTGTTTCAGCCGACGCGTACAGCGCAGCCGGGCCTGCCGGCCGCGCAGTACCTCTCGGTACGCGTGCCAGGTGCGGGTGTCCGAGGCGAGGTCGACCAGGTCGGCGGCGACCCGCCCGGCCAGCGGCTCCGCGCCCGTCGCGAGCAGCGCCCCCATCGCCCCGTTGGCGGTGACGACCAGCCCGTCCCGGTCGACGACGGCCATGGCGAGCGGCGCGAGGGAGAAGGCGGCGGGCGTCGTGGGACTCTCCCCCGACGACGGACCCGACGACGGACCCGGCGACGGACCCGACGACGGAACTGACGCATTGACGTGACGGTCTGTAATCGCCGGCCGGACGAGGTCTGCCGCGGGCGCCGGCCCTTGGGACGTTCCGCTCACCGTTCGCTCCCGCATGCACTCGTTTTCGTACGGATCTCATTTGTCTCGTCGGAGCGGCCGAACCAAGTACGTAAGGGCGCTCAAGCCGTGTCCGTGCAGGAAAGTGTGCCGATCATAGAGGCTGGCCCCAGGGCCTTCTAGCCACTCTCCAGTCTCCCTGAACAACGACCTGATCTGACAGATCGTTTCTGCCCCGAGCTGAACGGCTTCCCCGCTCCGTCGACCACTTGTGACGTTCCGTGAGTACCCGGGGTGTCGGTCATCGGTTGGCCATCCGACTCCTTCTCGCCCGTTCTTCGCCCGTTCCTCACCCTTCTGGTGCAGACAAACAGGGCAAAGTACTACTAATTCCGAAAATCTGGACGCGGTGTCCCCGAGATCCGCATCCGGAGGTCTTCGTGCAGCGTCCGCTTCCCTGGAAGGAACTCCTCGGCGACCGGGCGCCCAGTCTGCGCAGTACAGCGGCCATGCTCACCTCCCTCACCGCGCTCGCCGCGACCTCCCTGATCGCGGCCCCCTCCGCCGTACCGCTGTCGGAGCCGTGCACGTTACGGCGCACGCAAGCACACCACTCGGAGGGCCTCGACACCTGGAATTCCGCGTATCCACGCCCCACCCGCGACCTCGACGCCGTACTCGTATTCTTGTCATTCCCGGACGCGGCCCCTCTCACCACACCGGCGGAGCTGAGCGCGGATCACTTTCCGGCCACCAGCGATTTCTTCGAACGCGCCTCGTACGGCAAGTTCGCGCTGCATCCGCATCCGCGCCGCGAGTGGCTGGAGATGCCGCAGCCCTCGACGGCGTACGCCATACGACGTGACTGGAACGCGGCGCACCGGGCCGCCTACCTCAGGGACGCGCTCGCCACGGCCGACCCGCACGTCGACTTCTCCCGCTACGACATCGTGTACTTCGTCGCCGACCCGCACGCGCCCGGTGTCGACTCGGACGCGACGAAGGTGGTCAACCTCGAATCCCCGCTGGAGGTCGACGGCACGGGCCTCCGCCGAGTCGTCACCGTGTTCGAGCGGCACCCCCCGGACCGTCTCGTCCTCGCCCATGAGACCGGCCACGTCTTCGACCTCCCCGACCTCTACCACCGCCCCGTCGACGGCAAGGGTGACTGGGACACCCACGTCGGCGACTGGGACCTCATGGGCAGCCAGTTCGCCCTGGCCCCGGACCTGTTCGCCTGGCACAAGTGGAAACTGGGCTGGCTGGAACCGCGCCAGGTGACGTGCGTACGGGGGACGGGGAGCACGCGGTTGACGCTGGAGGCGGTGGGGGCGGGGCCGAGGGGGGCGTACGAGGGGGAGACGGGGGAGGCCGAGAACGGCGAGGTCGGGAGCGACGAGGCCGTCGGGCGAGCGGGCGGGGAAGGTCGGAGTGGGGGTGGGGCCGGGCATCGCGGCAGTGGTGGCGGCGGCAGTGGCGGTGGGGTGGCCGCCGGTGCCGGGGTGCGGGCCTTCGGTGCCGGCCGGGGTACGAAGCTGGCGGTCGTCCGTACCGGTCCCGACAGCGCGCTCGGTATCGAGGCGCGGGGTGCGGTCGGCAACGACGGTTCCCTCTGCACCCAGGGCGTTCTCGTCTACCGCATCCGCAGTGGCGCCGAGTCCGGCAGCGGCCCCATCGAGGTCCTCGACGCCCACCCGCGCACCGAGGCCTGCTGGGAGGAGTCCGTGTACCCGCCCCTCGCGGACGCGCCGGTGAGCGTGGGCGAGACCTTCACGGCGCCGGGGGAGGCCGTGCGGGTGGAGGTGGAGGTGGAGGGGCGCACCGCGACCGGGGCGTGGACGGTACGGATCACGACGGGCGGCAGGCCGGCGGTCTGAGGTATCGGGACACTGGTTCGCGCCGGTGGGCTGGGACACGAAAGAAGCC
>NZ_JBHVDX010000249.1:0-14263 GCF_042802555.1 Streptomyces sp. NPDC057474
GCCTCGATGCGCGCGGTCAGCCGCTGTGGCTGCCGTTGTTGTGGCTGCCACCGGGGTTCATGTGCTCGGACCCCTCCTGCATCTCCCCGCCGAGCGTGCCCTGCAGCCCGTTGACCGTCTTCTCCTCGCCAACGGCGACCCACTTGCGGCCGACGAGGTAGTAGCCGCCGTAGTCCTTGGCGCCGGCGAGCCACTCCGCCTGGCCCCGGTCGGTGGCGAAGGTCGCGAGGACGAACTTGCCGTCGAAGTCGCCGTCCTTGTTCGTGCAGAGGGCCTGGCGGATCGTGTCCGCGTCCGTCTGCATGTCCGGCTTGCAGCCCACCTCGCCCGCGATGTGCTCCAGCGTCCCGCTCGCCGTCTTGGGGACGGCGGCCTCGGCGTCGTCGGCCGAGCCGCAGCCGGTCAGCATCAGCAGGGCGGCGACCGCTCCTGCCGCGCTCCCCGCAAGCCTCTTCCTCGTCAAACTCATCCGTACCTCCGGGTCCGTTCCGGCGACGTGAACTCGCCAGCTCCGTGCGCACCGTTGTTCACGGACGGTCGCCCAGTTAGCGTGCCGCCACTGTCGACACAGGGGGCACACAGACATGAACTGTCCGTCGCGACGCACGGTGCTGGGCTCGGCCGGTGTCATCGGCCTCGGAACCTACCTGCAATGGCCGGTCCCGGCCCACGCCGCAGAGAGCCCCGGCGAGGGCCCCGCCTTCGATACGGCTCCCGCGCGCTCCGCGCTCAATCGGCTGCTGCCCGGTCATGCCGGACAGTTCCGGCTCAGTCTGCTCGACCGGAGCGGCACCGTCGACCGGTTCCGTGTCACAGGCACCACCGGACGCATCCAGGTCCAGGCCACGACACCGGCCACCCTGCTCATGGGCGTCCACTGGTACCTCAAGTACGTCTGCGGGGCCCACCTCGCCTGGAACGGCAGCCAGCTCGACCTCCCGAGCCGCCTCCCCGCGCCCGCCCGCTCCCTGGAGAGATCCACGGCCCTCCCCCACCGCTTCGCCCTCAACGACACCAACGACGGCTACACCGCCCCGTACGCGGACTGGTCGTACTGGGAACACCAGATCGACCTCCTGGCGGCCCACGGCTGCAACGAGGTCCTGGTCATCGCGGGTATGGAGGCCGTCTACCACCGGCTGCTGAAGGACTTCGGGTACTCCGACGAGGAGTCCCGGGCCTGGCTCCCCGCACCCTCGCACCAGCCCTGGTGGCTGCTCCAGAACCTCTCCGGCTACGGCGGCCCCCTCTCCCCCGAGCTGATCGCCCGCCGGGCCGCACTGGGCCGGCGGATCACCGACCGCCTGCGCGAGCTGGGCATGTCCCCCGTGCTCCCCGGCTACTACGGGCACGTCCCCAAGGAGTTCGTGGAGCGCAACGGCGGTGACGCGCACGTCGTCCCGCAGGGCATCTGGCACGGCTTCGAACGCCCCGACTGGCTCGATCCGCGCACCGACGCCTTCGCCCGTGTCGCCTCCTCCTTCTACGGCCATGTGAAGGACGTGTTCGGCGAGGCGGCCCACTTCAAGATGGACCTCCTGCACGAGGGCGGCACGGCGGGTGACGTGCCGGTGCCGGACGCCGCGCAGGGTGTGGAGAAGGCCCTCCAGAAGGCCCACCCGGGCGCCACCTGGGTGATCCTCGGCTGGCAGGAGAACCCACTGCCGGAGCTGCTGGACGCCATCGACAGGTCGAAGATGCTGATCGTCGACGGTGTCTCCGACCGCTACGCCAGTGTCACCGACCGCGAACGCGACTGGGGCGGCACCCCGTACTGCTTCGGCACGATCCCCAACTTCGGCGGCCGTACGACCATCGGGGCCCGCGCGCACCTCTGGAACGACAAGTTCTTCGCCTGGCGGGACAAGGCGGACAGCGCGCTCGCCGGTACGGCGTTCATGCCGGAGGCCACCGACCGCGACCCGGCGGCCTTCGAGCTCTTCTCCGAACTGGCCTGGACACCGAGGAAGCTCGACCGGGCCGCCTGGTTCTCCTCGTACGCCGACTTCCGTTACGGCGGCCGCGACGACTCCGCCCGCGGGGCCTGGCGGGCGCTGCACGACACGGCGTACCAGCAGCAGGCCGTGGAGCGCAGCGACCCGCACGACTCCCTCTTCTGCGCCCGCCCCGACCTGGCCGCGAACCGCGCCGCCGAGTACGCGCCGAGGGCACTGACGTACGACCCGGGGCGCTTCGACGCGGCCCTCGCCGGGCTGCTGGGGGTGGCGGGCGGGCTGCGCCGCAACCCGGCGTACAGGTACGACGTGGTGGACGTGGCGCGGCAGGCGCTCGCGCACCGCAGCCGCCAGTACCTGCCGCAACTCCGCGCGGCCTACCGGCGCAAGGACCTCGACACCTTCCGTGCCCTGTCCACCCTCTGGCTGCGGCTGATGCGGCTGTCCGACGAGGTCACGGGCACGAACGGGGCGTTCCTGCTGGGCCCGTGGGTGAACGACGCACGGCTGATGGCGACGAACGACGCCGAGCGGGCCGAGTTCGAGCGGACGGCGAAGGTCCTGATCACGGTGTGGGGCGGGCGGGCGACCTCGGACACGGGGAATCTGCACGAGTACGGCAACCGGGAGTGGAACGGCCTCATGGCCGACTTCTACGTCCCGCGCTGGCAGAAGTGGCTCGACACCCTGGAGGACGCGCTCGCCACGGGGAGCGCTCCGGCGGCCGTGGACTGGTTCGCGTTCGAGGAGCCGTGGACCCGGGAGCGCAAGGACTATCCGCTGCGGCCGGTGGGCGACGCGTACCGGTCGGCGGCGCGGGTGCGTGACGTGCTGGCGCGGGCGCCGTACCAGGGGACGCTGACCGTCACCGCGGAGCCGCCGGTGCTGCCGCCCGGCGGGAGTGCGCGGCTGTCGGCGGTCTTCCGCAATGTCAACGGGCTGCGGGCCACCGGGCAGGTGGACTTCTCCCTCAGCGGCTTCGACGGTACGGCCGAGCCGGAGGGGCCGACATCGTTGCCGAGCGTTCCGGCGGCCGGGTCGGGGACGGTGCGCTGGCGCGCGGACGCGCCGGGTACGCCGTTGGAACGGCCGCTTCGGCCACTTCCCTACGCGATCACGGTCACGTACGGGCCCCGGGGCGAGGACCGGGTCGAGGGCCGCTTCGACGGGACGCTCTTCGAGGCGGGGCCGCTGGATTCGGGGTGGAGCACCTACACCGACAACGGGGCCGTCTTCGGACAGATGGAGGACCGGTTCGCCATCGATGGGGCCGGGGCGGATCTGTGGCGGGGGACGGCGGAGTTCGGCACGGTCTATCGGGCGGGGGCGCTTCGGGACGGTACGTCCGTCACGCTTCGGGTCGACTCCCAGGCGGCGACGGGGAATTGGGCGCGGGCGGGGATCGTGGTGCGGAACAGCCTCGGTACGGCCGGGGCGCCGGGGTTCCTGAATCTGGCGGTCACTCCGGCGAACGGGGTGGTGTTGTCGTACGACAGTACAGGGGACGGGACGCTCGATACGTACCGGCGGATCACGGGGGTCAAGGCGCCGGTGGTGCTGCGGTTGAGTCGGGTGGGGGTGGGGTCGTACATGGGTGAGTGCTCGACCGATGACGGGGCTACATGGAGGGCCGTGGCCACGGTGGCGGTGCCGGGGGCGGCGAGTGGAGGGCAGGATGTGGGCCTTTTCATGAGCGCCACGAATGGAGGGAGCGGGGCGCGGGGGTTGGTCGAGTTCAGCGGCTGGTCGCTCACCTAGCTTTCATCGCCCCCGCCGCCGATGGGTGGTTTGCTGCGGGTGGGTTGTGGTTGCTCGCGCAGTTCCCCGCGCCCCTGAAAGACAAAAGGCACGGGGCGCAGCCCCTGCTTTTTGAGGGGCGCGAGGAACTGCGCGAGCAACCACGACCCACCCGCACCCGCCAACCCACAGGCACCCCCGAGCTACTAGGCGCCCCTGCCCCACCCCAGCGGAGCGGCAAGGTGACCATCCGACCATTCGCTCGTTTTGCTGAACGTGCAGTCACAGGATGTCGCCCCGCGCCCCGCATCTTCCCGCGTCCAGAAGTCGGTCGTGGACGTCGAGCAGGCGGAGGCCGCGCTCGTCGAGCACTACCCGCGTCTTGTCCGGCTCGCTTATCTGACGTTGCCGCCGAGCCTGGGCCGGAACCGTCGCGTGCTGACGGCACACGCGCTGACGCAGCGGGCGCTGCCGAGGGGACGTAAGGCGGCATCCCTGATCCCGGCGCAGGCGACGGAGACGGGAACGGGGACGGGAACGGGGGCGGTGGCGGGCCGGGAGCGCAACCCCGGGTACGCCTTTGTCCGGCTCCAAGTCTTCCGCACCGCCCTGGAGGCGGGCCTTCCCCTCCGACGCAAGGCGTGGCCGAAGCGGTCCCAACTGCCGCCGCTGCTCCCGCGTGTGTGGGGCCTGCGTCTCTCCCCCCGCTCGGGCGGCGCCGACGAACTGGCCCTGGACCAGCGGCTGTCGGCGCTCACCTCCCCGGCTCGCGCCGCCTATGTCCTGCGCGGTCTGGAGAAGCTCCCCGACCCGGCGATCAGGACACTTCTTGAAGAGGCCGGTGTCGACAACCCGGCCGCGGCGCTGAAGGAGGCCGACTCCGTGTCGGCCCAGCAGTACGCGCTGCTCTCCTCCCCCGAGTACGACCCCTGTTCGCTGCACGCCCGCCCCACCGATCTGATGCGCCGCCGCCAGCACGTGAAGGCCGCGCAGGCCGCCACGGCCGCCGTGGTCGTGTGCGGGGCGCTCCTCGGCCTGCCCGGGGAGGGGTGGGGGCCCGACGGCGCGGCGGCACCCCCGTACGCCCGGAATCCTGCGGCCCAGGCGGCCCTCGATCCAGGCAAGTTGACGACGGCCACGGCCACGGCGTGGCAGACGACGGGGCGTACCGACTTCACGACCTGGCCCGCGCGCGGCGACCTCACCGGCGACAAGGCCCTGCTGCGGCGCGCCCTCGCGGTCTGGGCCCGGCCCGGCGACTCCGTGCAGGTCGCGGTCACCCTCGGCACCCAGGCCGGCCCCCCGCCCGGCCCGCCGCAACTGCTGTACGCGGGCAAGGTCGACAACCTCCGGGTCGTCCTGCTCCACGACGGCCTGCGCATCGCCCGTTACGCCGAGCCCCTCGTCGACCCGGGCATGGCCGCCCTCGACCTGACCCGGGTCGACGGGGCGGCCGGCGCCGGCGCGAGCGCCCTGGTGCTGGGCCGGTCCGACGGCAACGTCCGCTATCTGACGGCTCCTTGGGTGCGCGAGGCGGCCGTACGGGATCTGGCGAAGCCCGACGCCGCGGTGCGCAAGCTCGCGCTGACGAAGGACGGGACGACGGCCCCGTTCGGCAGCCCGGCGGTGCGTACCGGAGAGTGCCGGTCGTGGGACGTCCTGCAGCTGACCGACGCCACGCGCGGTACGCGGCTGCTGACGGATCTGTCCGAGGTGACCCCCGCGCACCTCACGGTCGGCCGCCCGTCGACCGCGTCGCCGGGTCGTGACGCGTCCGCCGCGCCGGCGGCCTGGGCGCCCTTCGCCTGCTCCCTGGCCGCCGTACGGTCGCAGGGCGTGCGGACCGTGAACGCCTGGCAGTTCGCCCGCCAGCCCCTCCCCGACGGCAGCGGCACGGCCGACTGGGTCTGCACCCGCACCGAGACCTGGCGGGGCGCGGGAACCCGGGCGTTGACCCAGTTCAACACCCCGGCCGGCGCGTACATCACGGCCGCCGCCGCCGAGGTCCCCGCCTGCGGCCCGGCCGACCGGCACGTTCTCGCCGCCGGCCCCTGGAAGTCCGCGACCGGTGACTCGTATCTGCTCGCCGCCGGCAGCAAGGACACCGTCTCCGTCGAACTGACCGGTGGGGCGAGCGCATCGGCGTCGGGCAACCTCCTCGCCGTACCGGCCGAAGAGGGCGCACAGGCCGAGTTGAAGGGCACCCTGGCGAACGGCCGGGAGATCAAAGGACTTCAGTCGGCCCGGTGACGGAGCGGATCGAACACCTATACGCAATCCAGCCCATGGCGGGCTGGAATCAATCGGTAGGGTGTTCGCATGCGAACCGGTGCGCGCCGCAGGATGGGTGTGGAGGAGCGGCGGCAGCAGTTGATCGGGGTCGCCCTCGAGCTGTTCAGCCGGCGCTCGCCCGACGAGGTCTCCATCGACGAGATAGCGTCGGCGGCGGGCATCTCACGCCCGCTCGTCTATCACTACTTCCCGGGCAAACTCAGCCTGTACGAGGCCGCGTTGACGCGTGCCTCCGACGATCTCGCGAGCCGTTTCGTCGAGCCCCGCGAGGGCCCGCTCGGCGCCCGTCTGCTCCGCGTCACGCACCGCTTCTTCGACTTCGTCGACGCACACGGCCCCGGTTTCTCCGCGCTGATGCGCGGCGGCCCGGCCGTCGGTTCGTCCCGCACCAACGCCCTCATCGACGGCGTACGCCAGGCCGCCTATGTCCAGATCCTTTCGCACCTCGACGTCGACGCCGCACCCGCCCGCCTCGAACTCGTCATCCGCTCCTGGATCTCCCTCGCCGAGTCCACGGCCCTGCTCTGGCTGGACGGCCGCCGCATCCCGAGGAAGGAGCTGGAGATCCAACTGGTCCACGACTTCGCGGCGCTGGCCGCGGTGAGCGCGGCACAGGACGAGGAAATGGCGACCCTGCTCAGCAGGGTGCTCGCCGAGGAGCCGACAGACGGCCCGTTCAGCGACTTGACCGGGCTCCTTGTGACTTTGGGGCGCGGCTAAGTTTTTTAGGGGCGCGGGGAACTGCGCGAGCAACCACGACGCTCCCGCAGCCGCCCCCTCAGAAGCCCCAACGGCGCCTAGATCTCGAACTTCCGGTACGAAGGATCAAGGTCCCGCACTTCCGCCGACGCATGAAGCGCCACCCCCGCCGAAGGCTTCACATACTCCCGAACCAGCTCCAGCACGTTCTCCGTCAACGTCACCTTCGTGTCATCGGTCCGCCCCGCGAGCAGCCCCAATGTGACGTGCAGAATCGCATGCCCTGTCACGTCGGGACCGACAACCGTGTCCTCGCTCGCCCGGAACTGCGTCTTGCACGCCTCCGGCTTCGCGGCAGCGGTCCGCACGACCTCCTCATGCAGGGCCTTGGCGAAAGCGGGCCGGTCGAACCCGTCGGAGAGTACGGCGGAGTAGTCCACGGTGATCTGCGGCATGGGGCGCCCCTCTACGGCAAGGTCGACAACAACAAGGCAACCGGGTCAGCCTAGCCGCAGGCGCAACGCCAGCATCGCGATGTCGTCCTCCCGGTCCCGCCCGAAACAGTGCAGCAACGTGTCGCACAACGCGACGGTCCCGGCCGGAGCGCCCGCCGCGGCGGCCCGCAGCTGCTCCAGGGAGAGCGAGAGATCGATGCCCCGGGTCTCGACGAGCCCGTCGGTGACCATGAGGAGCCGGTCGGTGGGCCAGAGGATCGTCTCCGTGGGCTCGGGCCGTTCGAGGCCGAGCCCTAGAAGCGGCCCGGCGGCCTTCACATACTCGGCTTCGCCGGAGTCGCGGACGATCAGCGGCGGGATGTGGCCCGCGTTGGCGATCCGTACGCGCCCGCTGCCCGGCTCGACGAGGGCCAGACAGACCGTGGCGGTGACGTCGGGGTGGTAGTGCTGGAGCATCCGGTCGAGCCGCTGGGCGAGCGCCGCCGGGTCGGACTGCTCCACGCAGTAGGCGCGCAGGGCGTGCCGTATCTCGACCATCACGGTGGCCGCGTCCAGCGAGTGCCCGACGACGTCGCCGACGGCGGTGAGGACGCCGCCCGGGGTCGAAAGGGCCGCGTAGAAGTCGCCGCCGATCTCGGTCTGGCGGGACGCGGGGACGTACCGGACGACCACTTCGAGGCCGGGGAACTCGGGCACCCGTTTGGGCAGGAAGCTGTGCTGGAGGGTGAGCGCGACATGGCGCTCGACCTGGTACATGAGGAGGGGCTGCGCGGCCAGGGCCGTGGCCTGGGCGAGGCGGGCGACCAGGCCCGTGGTGTCGGAGGCCCTGCCACGGGTGCCGCTCAGGGGTGTGGCGACGCAGACGGGTGTGCCGCTCTCGGCGCGGGCCAGGACCAGACGGGCGTCCTCGGTGACACCGGGCCGGAAGAAGCCCGCGGGCCACAGGGGCGCGGGGACGACGGTGTCGTGCGGCCCGGGGTTGCCGTCGGTGATACGGCGGATGAGCCGGGCCACGGCGTCGTGCGCGCCCGCGTCGGGGAGGGTGGTGCGGGCTCTGGCCCGGGAGGTGCCCCTGTAGAGGTGGCCGTCCTCGCCGAGCACGAACACGGCGGCGGGCGACCGGGTGAGCCGGGCAGCTCCTTCGGCGGCGGCTCCGGCCAGCTCCTCCAGGGTGCGGGCGGCCTGGACGTCGACGATGGTCTCGGACAGCAGCGTGAGCCGTCGTACGAGGGCTTCGGCGCCGTTGCGCATGCGGGCGCCGCGGACGGCCGCGCGGACGACCGCCTGGATCTCCTCCGGTTCGGCGGGCACCGTCAGATAGGCCTCGCCGCCCGCGTCCAGTCCCCGGCAGCGGTCGCTGGGGGCGACGGAGGCGGCGGAGAAGTGGACGACGGGCAGGGCCGCCATCGGGGGCCGGGCCTTGAGCCGGCGGCAGAGTTCGAAGCCGCTCATGTCGGGGAGGCCGACGTCGACGAGGGCGACGTCGGGCAGGGCTCCCGAGCGGAGCCGTACGTCGAGTTCGGCGAGGGCCTCACCGGCGCTGGCGACGGGGACGACGCTGTGCCCGGCCCGGCGCAACACCGCGCCCATCGCGTACCGGCTGGCGGCCGCGTCATCGACCACCAGCACCGTGGTGCTTGCTTCGTCGGCCATCAGGCTCATGAGGCTCTCGTCGTCGCTGAAGCTCGGGTGGTGCAGGCGTCCCCTCTCCGCCCGCACCACCCAAGCTAGCGCCCTACCGGTCGGATCGTGCGAATACGGCCACGGTCCGCCCCGGAACGACGAACGTCCCCGATTCCGCTTCGTACGACGAGGTCCGGACGGTAGAGTCCGCACCCGCCGCCTGTACCCGATGCAGGGCGTACCCCGTCCCGGCCAGGTTGTCCACGGTCTGCTTCCGCTTCTCGGGGGTGGCGTTGAAGACGACGACGAGGTCGCCGAGTTCCATGGTGATCACGCCCGGGGTCTCGTCCTTCCCCGACAGCGGGAAGGCCAGCTTCGACTGCACCTGACCTGCCGTGTCGAGGGAGAACACGTCCTCCGTCGTACGGATCCTCAGCAGGTCCCGGTACGCCGCCGAGGCCCCCTCGATCTGCTCGCAGCCGACGCCGACGGAGGTCAACAGGGGTTTGGCGTAGGGCCACTTGGACTGGTTGTCGGCCGCGAGCGGCAGTCCGCGTCCGAAGCCGTTGCCGCCGTCCCGGCAGTCCCAGTGGATCGCGTTGAACCAGTCGCCGCTGTCGTAGGAGTTCCGGTCGAGCGACTTGGAACGCAGCAGGTCGGTGCCCGCCTGGGAGAGCGCCGGGCCCTGGGAGAGGGCGGCCGTCGCCATGGCGAGGACCTGCATACGGGCCCGGTCGGCCCCGCTCGTCGAGACCGGCAGCTTGAAGGCCAGCGCGTCGAACAGCGACTCGTTGTCGTGGGCGTCGACATAGGCGAGGGCGTCGCCGGGGGCGTCCGCGTATCCGGCGGGGGCCCCGTTGTAGTCGACCTCGGAGCCCTTGACCTCCTTGCCGTCGGTGTCGGTGAACCGGTAGTTCGCGAGGTTGCCGCTCAGGCCGACCTTGACGAGGTCCTGGTAGTGCAGCAGCCGTGCCTTCTGCTCGGCCGGAGTGCCGTTGTCGTCCGAGGAGTTGGGCTCGGTGTAGAGACCGGACGCGAAGCCCTGGACACCCGGGTCCTCGTCGAAGGGGCCGCCGCCGCGCACCGCGTCACGGGCCCGGTCGGAGAAGGTCGCGATGCCCGTCCCGGCCATGTTCTTCTGCGTGGCCTGGACGAAGCGCGCGTCGTCGGCGACCTCACCGAAGTTCCAGCCCTCCCCATACAGGATGATCTTCTTCCCGTCGACGCCGTCCTTCTTCGGCGTCAGCGCGTCGAGGGCCTTCCTGACCGCCAGGATGTTGGCCTTCGGGTGGTGCCCCATCAGGTCGAAGCGGAACCCGTCGACCTTGTACTCCTTGGCCCAGGTGACGATCGAGTCGACGACCAGCTTGCCCATCATCGTGTTCTCGGGCGCGGTGTTGGCGCAGCAGGTGGAGGTGGCGACCGAACCGTCGGCGAGGAGCCGGTGGTAGTAGCCGGGGACCACCTTGTCGAGGACGCTCTTGTCGGCCTGACCGCTCGCCGGGGTGTGGTTGTAGACCACGTCCAGCACGACCCCGAGGCCGTCGCCGTTGAGCGCCTTCACCATCTTCCGGAACTCGACCGTGCGCCGCGTACCGTCCGGGTCGGTCGCGTACGAGCCCTCCGGAACCGTGTAGTGGTACGGGTCGTAGCCCCAGTTGAACCCGTCCTTCGCCGCAGCCTTGGCCACGCACTCCTGCTGCTTGTCGGAGTCGGCGGCGTACGAGCCGAGGTCGCAGTCGACGGTCGCCTGGTCCGCCTTCTTCTCGGGGATGGTGGCGATGTCGGCCACGGGGAGGAGATGGACGTAGGACGTGCCCGCCTTCGCCAGCTCCCGCAGATGCTTCGACCCGTCGCTGCCCTTGTCGGTGAAGGCGAGGTAGGTGCCCTTGTCCTTCGCGGGCACGGTCTTGTCGTCGATGGAGAAGTCCCGGACGTGCAGTTCCTGGATCTGCGCGTCCTTCAGCGGCACCGCCTCGGGTTTGCCGTACGACGACCAGCCGCTGGGCGCCAGGGACTTGTCCTGCAGGTCGACGACGAGGCTGCGCTCGGAGTCGGCGGTCAGGGCGACGGAGTACGGGTCGGTGACCTTGTTGGTGACGACCTCGGCGACGCTCGGGGCCCACACCCGCACGACGTACCGGTAGGGCTTGTTCTTCCAGGACTTCTCACCGGTGACGGACCAGACGCCGGTGGTGTCGTTCCGCTTCATGGGGAGCGTCTTGCTGTCGAGTTCCAACGACACGCTCTGGGCCGTGGGCGCCCAGACGGCGAGCGTGGGACGGCCGTCGCGGAAGGTCGGGCCGAGGTCGGCACCGGAGCCGTCGTACAGATCGTCGAGTACGCCGGCGATCTGCACGCCCGTCCCCGCGAGCACGGCCCCGGTCGCCGCGCGTTGGGAGGCGACGAGCTGGCCGCGCAGGGCCTCGCGGACCCGGTCGCGGTCGCGCGGGTCGACGGTCCAGGCGGTGTACGACTTCAGGTGCGGGAACTTCGCCTTCTGGGCGTCGGTGAGGGCCGATCTGGTGAGTCGGAGCCATCGCTCGTCGGTGCTCGTCAGCGTGCCGTCCTTCGCGGCGATGGAGCCGGTGCGGGAGTACAGCAGCTGGGTGGAGGCGGCGGTGTCGTCGCCGTTCCAGGCGAGGGTGTTCCGGTCGATCCAGACCGCCTTGGAGGTGGACAGGTCGAGGGCGGCCGCGCTGCCCGCCGGCTGCGGGAGCAGGTACTTCTCCTGGCCGTTCAGGAGCCACACCTCGTGGCCGTTGCCCTTGAGGTCGAGCGCCTGGTCGGTGGAGAGGTCCTTTTCGTCGCCCTTGTGGATGATGTAACTGAGGCTGGTGGCCCCGTCGGTGAGCGGCACCTCGAAGACGGCGCCGTAGGCGTCGGTCCGCACCGGCTCCAGCGGCTTCGCCCAGTCCGTGGGGTTCGCGGCGCCGGACCAGACGTGCAGGCCCCAGCCGTCGTAGTTCCCGTCGGCGCGGTGGTAGTGCAGGACGGCCTTGGTCGTGTCCTGCTCGGGATACGTCGGCCGTTCCGTGCGTACGGCTTCCTTGCCCTGCTCGACCCAGATCTCGCCCGTCTTCGTGACGTCGATCGTGCGGTCGGCGGAGACGTCCTTGTTGCCGTCCTTGTCGATGACGAGGTAACTGACGTCGGAGGCACCGGGCTTGAGCTTGACGTAGGCGAAAGCGCCGTACGCGTCCCGCCCGATGAAGTCATGGCCGTTCGGCCAGGTCGTCTCCTCCCCCTCGGCGATGTCACCCCAGGCGTACAGCCGCCAGTCGGTGTAGTCGCCGTCGGCGCGCTCGTAGTGGACGATCGCGTAGTCGCGCGAGGAGGCGGTGGGGGCCTCGGGGGCGGGCGGGGTGCCCGTGGTGGAGGTCGCCGTGGCGCTCACCGTTCGTCCGGTCCGGTCGATCACAACCGCCTTGTAGCGCAGGGCGGTTCCGGCGGCTACGTCCTCGTCGATGGTCTGGGTGACCTTGTACGGGGCGTGGTCGGCGGAGCCCAGTGTCTTCCACTTGCCGTTGCCGACCTGGGCGGCGAAGACGACGCGGTTGAGCTGTCCGCCTCCCCCACTCTCGGCTCCGCTCGAGCGGGAGGTGCCCCCATCGTCGGCGCTGATCTCCACCGTGCCGGTGGCGCCGGTGGCCGGGGCCTTGAGCGTGAGGGACGGCTCGGTGGCGGGCTTCGCCGGCTGACCGGTGGCCTTGAGGACGATCGCGGACCCGGCCGGGACGGTGACGGTGACCTTGCGGTCGGCGTCGCTCTTCACCTTCGCCGTCGTCCCGTAGATGCCCTTGAGGGCCATGTTGGCCGAGCCGGTCGCGAAGGTGGCGGTCCTGGCCTCACCCGCGTTGTTGAAGGCGACGACGTACTCGGTGCCGGTCCTGGCATCGGTGCGGGAGAAGGCGTAGACGCCCGCCCCGTCGGCCGCGTAACGCTCGGTCTGGACTCCGTCGGCGAGGGCCGGGTTGGCCTTGCGGAGCTTGGCGAGAGCACTGATCTGCTGGTAGAGCGGTGCTCTCGTGTCGTACGCGTCCGAGGCGTGCGTACGGTCCGTGCCGAGCTGGTCGTCGTCCAGGTAGTCGGCGACCTCGGAGGCGAACATGGTCTGGCGGGAGTCCTTGTCACCGCCCGCACCGGTGAAGCCCTGCTCGTCGCCGTAGTAGATGACCGGGTTGCCGCGGCTGAGGAACATCAGCTCGTTGGCGAGCCTGTCCTTGGCGAGCAGTTCGGCGTCGCCGGCCTTCGGGTTGTCCTGCTTCAGGAAAGTCCCGATGCGGCCCATGTCGTGGTTGCCGAGGAAGGAGACCTGCTCGTACGCGTTGGACTTGTCGGTCGTGTACTTGTAGTCGTCCCCGAAGACCGAGGCGAGCTTCTGCGCACTGCCGCCCTGGGAGGCGTACGACCGTGCCGCGTCCTGGAACGGGAAGTCGAGCGTGGAGTCGAGGCGACCCTGGGTGACGTACGGGGAGGTCACGGACGTGTCGGCGGAATAGACCTCGCCGAACATGAAGAAGTCGTCGCGGCCCTTCTTCGCGGCATACGCGTCGAGCGCGGTGGCCCACTGGGTCCAGAACTCCATGTTGACGTGCTTCACGGTGTCGATCCGGAAGCCGTCGATGTCGAAGTCCCTGACCCACTTCTCGTAGATCTTCTCCATCCCGGAGACGACCTCGGGACGCTCGGTCCACAGATCGTCCAGCCCGACGAAGTCGCCGTAGGTCGCGGACTCGCCGGCCCAGGTGGAGTCACCCCGGTTGTGGTACATCGTCGGGTCGTTGAGCCAGGAGGGGACCTTGGCGTTCTTCTTGGCGGCGGGGACGACGGGGGTCCGGGGGAAGGAGTTCCGGTCGACCTTCGGGAAGGTCTTCGTCCCATCCGCGTAGTCGGCGTCGTCGAAGGGCTTCCCGTCCTTGGTCAGGTAGGGGAAGGCGCCCTTGGAGAGGTAGTCGTAGGACTTCTCCTCGTGGTCGACGACGTCGGCGGTGTGGTTGGTGATGACGTCGAAGAAGACCTTCACGCCCTTGGCGTGGGCCTTGGAGATCAGGGTTTCGAGGTCCTTGTTGGTGCCGAAGTGCGGGTCGACCTGGGTGAAGTCGGCGATCCAGTAGCCGTGGTAGCCGGCGGAGGCGTTCTCGCCGGCGCCCTGGACAGGCTGGTTCTTGAAGATGGGCGCGAGCCAGATGGAGGTCGTGCCCAGGCCCTTGATGTAGTCGAGGCGCTCGGTCAGACCCTTGAGGTCGCCGCCCTGGTAGAAGCCCTTGTCGGTGGGGTCGTAGCCGGTCGCGAGGCGCGAGCCGGTGAGGCCGCCCTTGTCGTTGGCCTTGTCACCGTTGGCGAAACGGTCCGGCAGGACGAAGTAGAACTGCTCGCGGGTGAGGTCGTGACGGGCGGCGGTCTTCGCCAGCTTCGCGTCGGACGGGGGTGCGGGCGGAGTCGCGGCCCCGGCCGCGAGGGGCTGGACGAGCGCGGCGGTCAGCGCGGTCACGGTGACCG
>NZ_JBHVDX010000250.1:0-14115 GCF_042802555.1 Streptomyces sp. NPDC057474
GGGCGGGGCCGCGCGGCCCTCAGCCGTCGCCGGGCGTTCGGCCGGTCACTCCCAGTCCCACCCGATCCCCACGATCCCCGTCCGTACCCGTGGTTCGACGAGGTGGACGGAGCGGTGGAGGCCGCTCAGGGGGAGGGTCTGTCGGCCGCTGCGGGGGGCCGCGGCGGAGTGCTGGCTGAAGCGGTGGCAGTGCGCGGGCAGGGCGCGTTCGTCGAAGCGGACCTGGAGGGCATAATGGCCGCCCGTCGAGCGGAAGCCGCGGACGTACTCGGTGCAGACACCGGCCGTGCCGTCGTCGAAGCCGTAGCGGAAGAGGAACGTGTCGCCGCTGTGCAGCCGGGTGTCGAAGAGGAGTTCGGCGACGAGGACACCGGTGTTCCGGTCCCAGCGCACCCGCCCGCTGCGGCAGTTCTCCAGGGCGCGGACGGTCATCCGCTCCGGCGCGCAGCCCGGGTCGCCGTGGTGGACGGCCACATAGCGGTCCACACCGTCCTTGTGGGCGCGCACGATGTGCTGGGACTCGCGGCCCAGTAGCTCCCGGCACGCGCCGACGCGGACCCGCTCGTGGTGGCCGACGGTGTGCACGCCGCCGTCGAGTGGCACCTCCAGTTCGGCGAGGAGCCGTTCCAGGACGCCGGAGGCCTCCACCACGGAGCGGTACGAGCGGCCGGCGGGGCGTTCCGGGCCGGCGTGCTCGTCGGCCTGGGCGAGCAGCCGGATCAGTGACTCGTCCGGGAGCAGGAGTATCTCCTCCAGGGCCCGCACGGCCCGCAGCGACTCGGGACGCTGCGGACGACGGGCGCCCTGCTGCCAGTAACTGAGGCTGGTGACACCGACCTTGACCCCGTAGCGCGACAGATGGTGCTGCACGCGCTGCAGCGGCAGTCCGCGAGCGGCGATCGCGGCGCGCAGCGCGACATGGAAGGGGCCGCCCCGCAGGACCGACTCCAACTCCGCCGTGGCGACGTCCGTGACCGCCGCGACGTCCGCGTGCTCTGTGGCGTGCCGCATGCAGGGGCCTTTCTGTAGAGGAGAGTGCGACGGGTGGTCGGACCGCGCGGGCCGATCGGGACGCCGGTGGACGCTCGGGGCTCCGGGGCACAAGGCCTGTCGTTCGGATCACGCCTGGGTCGCGGGGCTTGGCGCGCGCATCTGCGGCGTTGTCGTCGGTTGCCGACTCCCTCACTCTCGGTTTCGCTCGGGGGCGCCCCCATCGCGTCGACGCCCTCCTCCGCCTTGCAGCTGCACGCACCAAGCCCCGCTCGCCGGCGGCGTCAGGCGCCGTAGCCCGAAGCCGGCCTGATCCGGACGGCAGACCCTGGGCGGCCGTCCGTCTTCACATCCGTACGACGGCGTTCCCTGCCCCGAGTTCCCCCGCATTGAAGCGTGCTGACCAAGTCCCGACAACACCTGACGCGTGACATGGCCGGAGACCACCGGCAAGATCCTCAATGCGCCGGGGACCAGTGATCAGGCCCCAGCAGGTCCCGCAGCGCCTGTCCCGAGAGCTTCGACTTGTGCAGAAATCCCCGGGCGGGACTGGCGGCGACGAGTTCCTGGACGTCGTCCAGCGGGTGTGTGGAGGTGAGGATGATGACGGACGCGGCGGTGCGAGCGAGCCTCGGTGCGAGTTCCAGCCCGCTCTCGCCGTCGAGGTCGATGTCCAGCAGGACGAGATCCGGGGCCAGTTCAACGGCCCGTGCCAGCGCCTCCGCGCCCGTGGAGGCCACGCCGACGACGCGGATCCCGTCGCGCTCCAGCAGCGTACGGGCAGCCTCCAGGAACCGGGCACTGTCATCGACGATGAGACAGCGCATGGACATGGTCACAGCCTCCCAAGGTGGTCATGGGCGCACATTCCGGCTAGCCGGAAAGTGTCGGCGCCGCCGGGTTCCCGTTAGCCGGAATGTGCTGAAGTCCTTTGCCGGATCAACGGGTTCACTCTCACCCAGGGAATCGAACGCGACACGAGGAGTAGCATGTCGCTGCCCTGGGGGCCGTGCCGTCCGGTCGAGTGGGGGTGTGCGATGAACACGCAGCGCCGGGACCTCGGAAAACATCCTGTTCGCCGTGCCCTGTCGTCGGGCGTGGCGGCTGCCGTGCTGCTGTTGGCCGGGTGCAGTGACGGGGACGGCCGGGCGGGCGAGGAGGACAAGGCGGCAAGCGACACGACCTGCGACGGGAAGATCGAGGGCACCGCACACATCACGATGTGGTTCCACGCGGGGCAGAGCGGTGAGCAGACCACGCTGAAGAGCCAGGTCAAGGAATTCAACAGGTCCCAGCGGCAGGTGCGGGTCGAGCTGGTCACCCTGCCCGAGCAGCGCCCGTACACCGAACTCGTCCTGTCCGCGGCGGCCAGCGGCGACCTGCCGGACCTGCTGGACTTCGACGGCCCGAACCTCTACAGCTACGCCTGGTCCGGCACGCTCAAGCCGATCGACTCCTGCGTGCCCGCGGAGATCCGGAAGGACCTGCTCCAGTCCATCCGTGAACAGGGCACGTACGACGAGCGGTTGTGGGGCGTCGGCACGTTCGACTCCGGACTCGGCCTGTACGTACGGCCGTCGGTGCTGAAGGAGGCCGGGGTTCGCGTGCCGGAGGGTGTCGACGACGCCTGGACCGCCGACGAGCTGACGGAGATCCTGCGCAAGCTGCGCACGGAGGGCTACGAGGCGCCGCTCGACCTGAACTTCACCGACTCGAAGCTCGCCGACGAGTGGAACACCTACGCCTTCGCACCGGCCGTGTGGTCGGCGGGCGGCGACCTCATCGACCCCGAGGAGTTCCGCACGGCCGACGGGTTCCTCAACAGCCCGGAGTCCGTCGGGGCGCTCACGACCATGCAGAGGTGGGTGGAGGAGGGATACGTCGACAGGGACCCGGAGGAGGACAAGAGTGCGTTCGTGAAGGGCCGCACGCCCATCTCCTGGATGGGGCACTGGAAGTACGGCGAGTTCAGCGAGGCGCACCCCGGCGACGTGGCGATCGTGCCGCTGCCCGACTTCGGTACGGGTACCGTCACCGGGATGGGTTCCTGGCAGTGGGGCATCCCCTCCGGGGGCGCCGACGGCGACGCGGTGTGGCGTTTCCTGGAGTACCTGTTGCAGCCTGAGCAGGTGGCCAGGATGAGCGAGGCCAACGGCGCGATCCCGGCGACGGAGGGGGCCGTGAAGCTGTCCCCGCTGTACGACGAGGACGGCGCGGAGCGGCTGTTCATCGAGCAGTTGCGGAGCGGCGCAGCCCGGCCCAGGCCGCAGACACCGGCGTACCCGGCGGTCACCGTCGCCTTCTCGCACGCGGTCGCCGACATCGTCTTCTCGGGAGCGCCCGTCGAGAAGACGCTGGACGAGGCGGTCGAGGCCATCGACCAGGATCTCGCCGCCCACGACGGTTACCCGAAGAGCGGACCATGACCCGCGCCGCCGGACCCCGGCGAAGCACTCCCGGGGTGCCCGGCCGGCTCAGCACTTCGCGGACACCCCGCCGGGCCCTGTCGGCGTTCGTGCTCTGTATGGCCCTGCTCGCCGGCTGTGACGCGGGCGGGGAGGGGGGCGAGGACACCCGGCGGGCCACCGACGCGACCTGCGACGGGCGGATCGACACCCCCGCGCAGATCACGATGTGGTTCCACGAGCCGGCGGCGCGCGGTGAACTGGAGGCCGTGCGGGCACAGGTGCGGGCGTTCAACACCTCCCAGGACGACGTGACAGTCCGACTCGTCAGCCTCCCGGAGGGCGAGTACGACGACCTGGTCCGTACGGCGGCCGCCGACGGCGAACTGCCCGACCTGCTCGACTTCGACGCCCCGAAGCTGTTCAGCCACGCCTGGGCCGGCGACCTCCGGCCGATCGACTCCTGCGTCCCGGAGTCCCTGCGCGCGGACCTGCTTCCCTCCGTCCTCGAACAGGGCACCTACCGGGGCAGGCTGTGGGGCCTCGGCACATTCGACTCCGGACTCGGCCTGTACGTACGGCCGTCGGTGCTGAAGGAGGCGGGTGTGCGCATCCCGAAGGGCATCGGTGACGCCTGGACCGCCGACGAGTTCACCGGCATCCTGAAGAAGTTGCGCACCCTGGGCCACAAGAGGCCGCTGGACCTCCAGATACCGTGGGCCGGCACCGAATGGGGAACGTACGGGTTCGCACCTGCCGTGTGGTCGGCGGGCGGCGACCTGATCGAACGCTCCACCTATCGAACGGCCGACGGAGTGCTCAACGGGCCGCAGTCGGTCGAGGCGCTGACGACGCTGCAGGGCTGGGTGAAGGCGGGATACGTGGACGAGAACAAGGACTCCGGGGCCTTCCAGAAGGGCAGAAGTCCCGTGTCCTGGAACGGCCACTGGAGATACGGCGAGTTCAGTGAGGCGCACCCGGGCGACGTGGCGATCGTGCCGCTGCCCGACTTCGGCACGGGCTCCGCCACCGGGATGGGTTCCTGGCAGTGGGGCATCCCCGCGGGCACGGCCGACGGCGACGCCGTCTGGCGCTTCCTGGCATTCCTCCTGCGCCCCGACGAGATCCTGCGGATGACCGACGTCAACGGCGGGATACCCGCCACCGGCACCGCGATCGACCGCACCGACGCGTTCGCCGAGGGCGGCCCCGGGCGTCTCTACATAGAACAACTGCGCAACGGGACCGCCCGCCCCCGGCCACAGACCCCGGCCTACCCGGCGATCACCGAGGCCTTCGCCCGTGCCTTCGCGAAGATCATGCGGGGAGAAGCCGTCAAGCCCGCACTGGACGAGGCGGTGCGGGCCGTCGACAAGGACCTGGCGGACCACGGTCACTACCCCCCGACCGGACCGTGAGGCCCGACCGTGCTCCGCCCACCGTCCCGCGGACGAGTCCCCACCCCGCGCCCCACCATGGCGCGAGTCCGCCGCCGCGCCGCGACCGTGGGAGCCGTCCCGTTCCTGGCGCGACTGCGTGTCGGCCCCAAGCTGATGCTGCTCGTCCTGCTGCCGGTCACCGTCCTGCTGGCCTTCACGGCGTTCGCCGCCGTGACCCAGTGGGAGGAGGCCCGGACCCTGCGCGACTTCGACACCGCGATCGAGGTGTCGTTCGCGACCAGCGAGGTCGCAGGCGCCGTCGCACGCGAGCGCATCGCCGCGGTCGAGGCCCGGCTGAGTGCCGAACCCGACACCCTGCGCGGTCGGTCGGAGGCCCAGCGGATCACCGACCACGCGCTGCGGCGGGCCTTCGGGGAAGCCGTCGACCGGCAGCCGGTGTCCGACGTCGCCGGGGTCCTCGACGCCGTACGCCGTCAGCTGCACGCGCTGCGCGTCCAGACGGGCACCGGATCGCTGGACGCGCAGGCCGTGACCCAGCGGTACGAGGTCATCGAGAACAAACTGCTCGACATAGTCGCCGCCCTCGAATCCGGTCGCCCCACCAGGGCCTCGGGCCGCGCGGCCGACGCCCACATCGCGATGCTGCGGGCCATCGCCGCCGCCGAGAGCGAACGGGCGGAACTCGCCATCCTCTTCCACGCACTCGGCGAGGGGCGCACAACCGCCGCCGCGGGCCGCTGGACCGAACTGGAGAAGGCCCAGCTCAGAGCGTTCCAGCAGACCGCCTCGGACGAGCTGAAGGCCGAACTGCACACCGCGATCTTCCAGGTCCCCGGACGCGAGGTCCGCACAGTCCGTGACCTGCTCGCCGACACCGACCCCCGGCCCGCCGACTGGCCCTCGTACGACAGTTGGCTGTCCGACTCCGAGCGCTACGTCGAAGCCCTGCGCGGCATCCAGGACCGGGCCGCCCGAGAACTCGACGCCACCGCCCACCGCGATCTGCGCACCACCCGGACCCGGGCCTTCACCGAACTGGCCGTCTCCCTCGCCGTCCTGGCCCTCGTCACCCTGCTCGCGCTGGCCCTGCGCCGCTCGATCACCCGCCCCCTCGGACAGGTCTCCGAGGGCGCCCGCGCCCTGTCGGACGGCGACCTCTCCTACGACATCCGCTACGCGGGACACGACGAACTCGGGGACGTCGCCGACACGTTCCGCGAGCTGCGGGTGACCAGCGAACGGCTGGCCGGCGAGATCCGGGACATGAACACGGCGATCGACGCGGGCAGGCTCGGACACCGGGCCGACGTCGACTCCTTCGACGGCACCTGGGCCCAGCTGCTGGGCGGCATGAACGGCACCATGGCGTCCTTCGCCGCGGCCCACGGCCGGCGCAGACGGGCCGAACAGGAACTGGAGGGCATCTTCAACCTCTCCCTGGACCTGCTCTGCATCAGCGGCGTCGACGGCTACTTCAAGCGCGTCAACCCGGCCTTCGAACGCACCCTGGGCTATCCGATCGAGACGCTGACCTCCCGTCCGCTCCTGGACTTCGTCCACGAGGACGACCGGGACAGAACCCGCGAAGCCATCGCACGGCTTGCGGGCGGCGCCGAGGTCGCCGAGTTCGAGAACCGGTACATCCGTGCCGACGGCACCGAGCGCTGGCTGCAGTGGAGCGCCCGGTCGGTCCCCGAGGAGGGCCTCATCTACGCCGCCGCCCGCGACGTCACCGAGAGCCGCCGGGCCGCGCTCGAACAGACCGCGCTGCGCCGGGTCGCCACCGCGGTCGCCCGGGGCGTGCCACCGTCCGACGTGTTCGGAAAGGTGGCCGAGGAAGTGGGGTCCCTGCTGGGGACGGCCGCGGCCGTACTGCGGTACGAGCCCGACGACAGCGTCAAGGTTCTGGGGATCGCGCACGCGCGCGTGGACGCGACCGCCGAGGCCGCCCGGACGACACGTCGTGAGGCGGCCCGCGAGACGATCGAGGAGGTGGCCCGGACCCGGGGCGGCGCCCGGTCGGACACCGCGGTGGGCGCCCCCATCGTGGTCGAGGGCCGGCTGTGGGGAGTCGTCGTGGCGGCCTCGCTCCTCGATCCGCTGCCCGAGGGCACCGAGTCCCGGCTCGCCGACTTCACCGAACTGATCGCCACCGCGATCGCCAATGCCGACGGCCGCGCCCAGCTGACCGCCTCACGCGCGCGCGTGGTCGCCGCCGGGGACGCCTCCCGGCGCCGCATCGAACGCGACCTGCACGACGGCGTCCAGCAGCGCCTGGTCTCCCTCCAACTGGAGCTGCGGATGACGGAGACCCTGGTGGAGGACCGCTCCTCGGAACTCGCCCAGCAACTGGACCATCTGGCCAAGGGCCTCGACGACGCCTTCCAGGACCTGCTCCAGGTGGCCCGGGGCATCCACCCGTCCGTCCTCTCCAAGGGCGGCCTGGGCCCCGCCCTGCGCACCCTGGCCCGCCGCTCCGTCATCCCCGTGGAACTGGACCTCGGGTTCGCCAAAGCCCGCTTCCCGGAACAGGTCGAGGTGGCCGCGTACTACGTCACCTCCGAGAGCCTCACCAACACCGTCAAGCACGCGCGCGCGAGCGTGGTGACCGTGGCGGCCGAGGAGCGCTCGGGCGTACTGGAGCTGGTCATCCGCGACGACGGCGTCGGCGGAGCGGAACCCGACAAGGGGTCGGGGCTGATCGGGCTCATCGACCGGGTGGAGGCGATCGGCGGCAGGTTGACGGTCGCCAGCCCGCCCGGGAGCGGTACGACGCTGAGCGTGCGCCTGCCGCTGGCACCGCCCGAGGAGGCCGCGGCGGTCGTCCTGCCGAGTGCATGACCGCCCGAAGCGTACGCGGTGAGGCCCGTTCAAAGGGGGAGTCCGGGACTCGGTACGGGCGTACGTTCCGGGCGGTCGAATCGGACGGCGGAGACGGCCGTCCGGCTCTTGGGCAGGCGGATGCCTCGCCGCCTCTCGTCAGAGGTGCCGGTCCACCCGCGGCTGCACTTCCTCGAGCATGGCGGGTAGACGTTCAGGTGTCTTCATGGCCCGCCCCCAACTAGGCTTCCGGCTAGCCGTAAGACCCATGTTCAGGCAGGCTGTCGGGACGAACAGGACAGGTCGGGCAAGGGGGAGACCGAGACCATGGATGCCGATCAGCATCCGGTGCGCGGGCGGGTGGTGCTCGCGGACGACGACGTGCTCCTGCGGGAGGGGCTGGCAAGCCTCTGCGAGCGCGTCGGCTACGAGGTGGTGGGGCAGGCCGGCGACGCCGGCGGGCTCATGGAGCTGGTGGAGACCGAGCTTCCGGACATCGCGATAGTCGACATCAGGATGCCGCCGACCCAGTCCACCGAGGGACTGAAGGCCGCCAGCGCCATCCGGGAGCGGTATCCGTCGGTCGGGATCCTGGTCCTGTCGGCGTTCGTCGAGGTCGAGGACGCGTTGGAGCTGCTGGCCGGCGGGCGCAGCATCGGCTATCTGCTCAAGAGCCGGATCACCGTCGTGGACGAGTTCCTGGAGACGCTCGACCGTATCCGCCGGGGTGGTTCCGTGGTCGATCCGTCGCTGGTGCAGGAGCTGGTGGCCGCGCAGCGCCGTGACGATCCGCTGTCGATGCTCAGCAATCGTGAGCGGGAGGTTCTCGGTCTCATGGCCGAGGGGCGGTCCAACGCGGGGATCGGCAGACGGCTGTGGGTGACCGAGGGGACGATCGAGAAGCATGTGCGGAGCATCCTGGGAAAGCTGCGGTTGCCGGAGGAGCCGGATGATCATCGGCGGGTCCTGGCCGTGCTGACGTTTTTGGAGACGCGCTGAGAGCTCGGCCGTAGATACCGTCCGGGGGGTGCGGAGCGTGTGTGTCGCGCCCACGCGGCGGAGCCGCATATCGATAGCCCCGCGCCCCTTCGGGGATCGGCCCTTGTCCACAGGCCCCCCGTGATGTCGGTGGCCGCCAGTAGGGTGTGGAGCATGGCCGATCCCTCCAGCTACCGCCCCAGTCCGGGGCAGATTCCCGACTCTCCCGGGGTGTACAAGTTCCGTGACGAGCACCGCCGGGTGATCTACGTCGGGAAGGCGAAGAGCCTGCGTCAGCGCCTGGCCAACTACTTCCAGGACCTGGCCGGACTCCACCCGCGCACCCGCACGATGGTCACCACGGCCGCCTCCGTGGAGTGGACCGTGGTGTCCACGGAGGTCGAGGCGCTGCAGCTGGAGTACTCCTGGATCAAGGAGTTCGACCCCCGGTTCAACGTCAAGTACCGCGACGACAAGAGCTACCCGTACCTCGCGGTCACGATGAACGAGCAGTACCCGCGTGTGCAGGTGATGCGCGGTCACAAGAAGAAGGGCGTCCGGTATTTCGGGCCGTACGCGCACGCGTGGGCGATCCGGGACACGGTCGATCTGCTGCTGCGCGTCTTTCCCGTGCGCACCTGCTCGGCCGGAGTGTTCAAGAACGCAGCCCGCACCGGCCGGCCCTGTCTGCTCGGCTACATCGGCAAGTGCTCGGCCCCCTGCGTCGAGCGGATCTCCGCCGAGGACCACCGCGAACTGGCCGACGAGTTCAGCGACTTCATGGCGGGGCGCACGGGCACGTACATCCGTCGTCTGGAGAAGCAGATGACGGACGCGGCCGAGGAGATGGAGTACGAGCGGGCCGCCCGCCTGCGCGACGACATCGAGGCCCTGAAGAAGGCCATGGAGAAGAACGCGGTCGTGCTCGCCGACGCGACCGACGCCGACCTGATCGCCGTCGCCGAGGACGAGCTGGAGGCGGCCGTCCAGATCTTCCACGTACGCGGCGGACGCGTGCGCGGCCAGCGCGGCTGGGTCACCGACAAGGTCGAGGCCGTGACCACCGGTGACCTGGTCGAACACGCGCTCCAGCAGCTCTACGGCGAGGAGACCGGCGACTCGGTGCCCAAGGAGGTCCTCGTCCCGGCGCTGCCCGACCCCGTCGGGCCCGTCCAGGAGTGGCTCACCGGGCGCCGCGGTGCCAATGTCTCCCTGCGCATCCCGCAGCGGGGCGACAAGAAGGCGCTCATGGAGACCGTCGCGCGCAACGCCCAGCAGTCGCTCGTCCTGCACAAGACCAAGCGCGCCTCCGACCTCACCACCCGCTCCCGCGCGCTGGAGGAGATCGCCGAGGCCCTCGACCTGGACACCGCGCCGCTGCGGATCGAGTGCTACGACATCTCCCACCTCCAGGGCGACGACGTCGTGGCCTCCATGGTCGTCTTCGAGGACGGTCTGGCCCGCAAGAGCGAGTACCGCCGCTTCCAGATCAAGACCTTCGAGGGCCAGGACGACGTCCGCTCCATGCACGAGGTGATCACCCGCCGCTTCAGGCGGTACCTCGCGGAGAAGGAGAAGACCGGCGAGTGGGTGGAGGACGACTCCGCCGAGCCCGGCGACACCGGCGAGGGCCTCGGAGGCTCCGGCGACGGTCTGGGCGGCCCCGCCAACGGTCTCAAGGACGACGACGGCCGTCCCAAGCGGTTCGCCTATCCGCCTCAGCTCGTCGTCGTGGACGGCGGGCAGCCGCAGGTGGCCGCCGCGCGGCGGGCGCTCGACGGGCTGGGCATCGACGACATCGCCGTGTGCGGCCTCGCCAAGCGACTGGAGGAGGTCTGGGTGCCCGGCGAGGACGACCCGGTGGTCCTGCCCCGCACCAGCGAGGGCCTCTACCTGCTCCAGCGCGTCCGCGACGAGGCCCACCGCTTCGCCATCACCTACCAGCGGACCAAACGCGCCAAGCGCTTCCGGGCGAGCCCTTTGGACGACGTGCCCGGCCTCGGGGAGGCTCGCAAGCAGGCCCTGCTGAAGCACTTCGGCTCGCTGAAGAAGCTGCGTTCCGCGACGATCGACCAGATCTGCGAGGTTCCCGGCATAGGCCGCAAGACGGCCGAGACGATCGCCGCGGCCCTCGCCCAGGCGGCTCCGGCCGCACCCGCCGTGAACACGGCCACTGGAGAGATCATGGAGGAAGAGGAGCCCGGTATGACGGCGGACCCCTCTGGGGAGCCCGTGGCCGCGGGCGCCCCGGACCGGCGGCGAGGGCAGGAGACATGACCGAGCACAACGAGCGCCCAGAGCTCCCGGAGCGTCCAGAACTCCCGGAGCGCTCAGCGCGTCCAGAAGAACAGCACCAGGAGCACACAGCGGAGCGCGGGGAAGCCCACAGCGTGGCGGGCGACGATACCCCGCAGCACCCAGCGCCACAGGAAGACGGAGCACACGTGAGTACGGGCATCGAAACAGCCGGGGTCCCCGAGGCGGCCATCCCCGAGCTGGTCATCATCTCCGGCATGTCCGGCGCCGGACGGTCCACGGCCGCCAAGTGTCTGGAGGACCTCGGCTGGTTCGTCGTCGACAACCTGCCACCCGCGCTGATCCCCACCATGGTGGAGCTCGGCGCCCGCTCCCAGGGGAACGTGGCCCGGATCGCGGTCGTCGTCGACGTCCGCGGCCGCCGCTTCTTCGACAACCTGCGCGACTCCCTCGCCGACCTGGCGACCAAGCACGTCACCCGGCGGATCGTCTTCCTGGAGTCCTCCGACGACGCCCTGGTGCGCCGCTTCGAGTCGGTGCGCCGCCCGCACCCCCTCCAGGGCGACGGCCGCATCACCGACGGCATCGCCGCCGAGCGGGAACTGCTGCGCGAGCTGCGCGGCGACGCCGACCTGGTCATCGACACCTCCAGCCTCAACGTGCACGAGCTGCGCGCCAAGATGGACGCCCAGTTCGCCGGCGACGAGGAGCCCGAGCTGCGGGCCACCGTCATGTCCTTCGGCTTCAAGTACGGCCTCCCGGTCGACGCCGACCTGGTCGTGGACATGCGCTTCCTGCCCAACCCGCACTGGGTCCCGGAGCTGCGCCCGTACACCGGCCTCAACGAGGAGGTCTCCGCTTACGTCTTCAACCAGCCCGGCGCCAAGGAGTTCCTCGACCGCTACACCGAGCTGCTCCAGATGATCGCCGCCGGCTACCGCCGCGAGGGCAAGCGGTACGTGACCATCGCGGTCGGCTGCACCGGCGGCAAGCACCGCTCGGTCGCCACCTCCGAGAAGCTGGCCGCCCGCCTCGCCTCCCAGGGCGTCGAGACCGTGGTCGTGCACCGGGACATGGGGCGCGAGTGACCGGACGTACCGCGTCGCGGCTGAGCAGGCTGCGCCGGGTCACCCCCGAGGGCCGCGAGGGCAGGCCCGTCGAGGCGCGCGGGGCCAGGCCGCGCCGCCGGGGTGCCCAGCCCAAGGTCGTCGCGCTCGGCGGCGGCATGGGCCTGTCCGCATCGCTCGCCGCCCTCCGCCGGATCACCGGTGACCTCACCGCCGTCGTCACCGTGGCCGACGACGGCGGCTCGAGCGGGCGCCTGCGCGACGAACTGGGCGTGCTCCCGCCCGGCGACCTGCGCAAGGCGCTGGCCGCGCTGTGCGGCGACGACGACTGGGGCCAGACCTGGGCCCGTGTCATCCAGCACCGCTTCCAGTCCCAGGGCGATCTGCACGAGCACGCGGTCGGCAATCTGCTGATCGTCGCCCTGTGGGAGCAGCTCGGCGATCATGTCCAGGCCCTCGACCTGGTGGGCAGGCTCCTGGGCGCCCAGGGCCGGGTGCTGCCGATGTCGGCCGTACCCCTGGAGCTCCAGGCCCTGGTCAAGGGGCACGATCCGGACCGCCCGGACGACGTCGACACCGTACGGGGGCAGGCGACCGTCGCGCTCACCCCCGGCGAGGTGCAGTCCGTGCACGTCGTGCCGCACGACCCGCCCGCCGTGCCCGAGGCCGTGGCGGCGGTCCGCGACGCCGACTGGGTGATCCTCGGCCCCGGCTCCTGGTTCTCCTCGGTGATCCCGCACCTGCTCGTGCCCGAGCTGCTCGACGCCCTCACCGAGACCAAGGCCCGACTCGTGCTGCCGCTGAACCTCGCCCCGCAGCCGGGAGAAACCGATGGCTTCTCCCCGCAGCGTCATTTGGAGGTTTTGGCACGACACGCCCCTAAACTCGCCCTGGACGTGGTGCTGGCCGACGAGGCCGCCGTGCCCGACCGCGATTCCCTGACCGACGCCGCCAAACGGTTCGGTGCCGCGGTCGAGCTGGCGCCGGTGGCCCGGACCGATGGATCTCCGCGGCACGACCCGGAGCTGTTGGCCGCCGCGTACGACCGTATTTTTCGGATGCATGGAAGGATCGGCCCATGGCGATGACGGCAGCGGTGAAGGACGAGATCTCCCGGCTACCCGTCACCCGGACCTGCTGCAGAAAGGCGGAGGTCTCGGCGATCCTGCGGTTCGCGGGCGGGCTGCACCTGGTGAGCGGACGCATCGTGATCGAGGCGGAGCTGGACACCGCGATGGCGGCCCGCAGACTCAAGCGGGACATCCTGGAGATCTTCGGCCACAGCTCCGAACTGATCGTGATGGCACCCGGCGGACTGCGCCGCGGCTCACGTTACGTCGTCCGGGTGGTCGCCGGCGGTGACCAGTTGGCCCGCCAGACCGGTCTGGTGGACGGCCGGGGCCGCCCGATCCGCGGCCTGCCCCCGCAGGTCGTCTCCGGGGCCACCTGCGACGCCGAGGCTGCCTGGCGCGGCGCGTTCCTGGCCCACGGCTCGCTCACCGAGCCCGGCCGCTCGTCCTCCCTGGAGGTGACCTGCCCGGGCCCGGAGGCGGCTCTCGCGCTGGTCGGCGCGGCCCGTCGGCTGTCGATCGCGGCGAAGGCCCGCGAGGTACGGGGCGTGGACCGGGTCGTCGTACGGGACGGGGACGCGATCGGCGCGCTCCTGACCCGCCTCGGCGCCCATGAGTCCGTGCTGGCGTGGGAGGAGCGGCGGATGCGCCGCGAGGTCCGGGCCACGGCGAACCGGCTCGCCAACTTCGACGACGCCAACCTGCGCCGCTCCGCCCGCGCCGCCGTCGCCGCCGGTGCCCGGGTGGGCCGCGCCCTGGAGATCCTCGCCGACGACGTGCCCGAGCACCTCGCGGCCGCCGGGCGGCTGCGTATGGACCACAAGCAGGCCTCCCTGGAGGAGCTGGGCGCGCTCGCCGACCCGCCGCTCACCAAGGACGCCGTCGCGGGCCGGATCCGCCGACTGCTCGCCATGGCCGACAAGCGCGCGTCGGACCTCGGCATCCCGGGCACCGAGTCCAGCCTCACCGAGGACATGGCCGAGAACCTGGTGGGGTGACAGGACACCAGAGCGGCTCAACTCGCCGGTGCCGACGCCCACTTGGGCCGTCGGCACCGGTTTTCTGCTTTCCACGTGAATTCAGTGATTGGCCTGTGAGGCCTTCTTGACTTGGCCCAGATCTGACACTG
>NZ_JBHVDX010000251.1:0-13942 GCF_042802555.1 Streptomyces sp. NPDC057474
CCCCTGGGGGTGCTCCGCCCTACGGCGTTTTCAGGACCCTACGGCGCCCAGGCGCTCTCAGGCGTAGAACCGGGACAGGCTCTGCAGCACGGCCGCCGGCTTGGGGGCGCCCTCGATCTCGATCGTGCCGTCGACGGTGATCTGCACGCCGCCCGGTACGTCCTCCACCGAGGCCAGCCTGCCCACCAGGCGGATCTTCGAGCCCACCTTCACCGGCGAGGGAAAACGCACCTTGTTCAGGCCGTAGTTGACCTTCGTCGACACGCCCTCGACATCCAGCAACTCCGTGAACAGCGGAATGAACAGCGACAGGGTCAGGTAGCCGTGGGCGATCGGCGCACCGAAGGGGCCCTCGGCCGCCTTCTCGGGGTCGACGTGGATCCACTGGTGGTCCCCGGTCGCGTCGGCGAACGTGTCGATGCGCTCCTGGGTGACCTCGATCCACTCACTGGTGCCGAGGTCGCTGCCGGCGAGCTTCTTGAGTTCGTCGATGCCGTTCGCGGTGATGCTCATGTTCCCTGCTTTCCAAAAGAATTGACGGTGAGTCAGCCGATGATTCAGCGATTGCCGTAGCGCTTGCGCACCCGGGCCTTGAGGAGCTTGCCGGAGGCGGTCCGCGGCAACTCCTCGGCCATCACGACCGACTTGGGGATCTTGTACTTGGCGAGCCGCCCGGCCAGCGAGGCCAGCACCTCGTCGGCGTCCAGGGCACAGCCCTCCCGCGGCACGACGACCGCGCGCGGCACCTCGCCCCACTTGTCGTCCGGTACGCCGATGACCGCGCACTCGACGACATCGGGGTGGGCGAGGAGCTGGTCCTCGATCTCGGCGGGGTAGATGTTCTCGCCCCCGGAGATGATCATGTCCTTGATGCGGTCGACGATGAAGACATAGCCGTCCTCGTCGACCCGGGCCGCGTCCCCGCTGCGGAACCAGCCGTCGGCGAAGACCGCGGCCGTCTCCTCGGGCAGCCCCCAGTAGCCGGGCATGACGTGCGGTCCGCGGACCACGACCTCGCCGGGTTCGTCGACGTCGACCGGGGTCATGTCCGGCCGTACGACCCGCACATCGCTGAAGAAGTGCGGCACGCCCGCCGAACCGGCCTTGCTCACGGCGTGCTCAGCGTCGAGGAAGAGCGTGCCGGGGGCCGCCTCCGTCATGCCGTAGCCCTGGAGGAAGGTGAGCCCGCGCTCCTGGAACCTGGCGATGAGCGGGGTCGGCACCGGTGAGCCGCCGCAGGACAGCATCCGCAGCGAGGACAGGTCGGCGTCGGCCCAGCGCGGGTGCCGGGCGATCTGGTCGAACATGGTCGGCACACCGAACATGAACGTGATCCGGTGCCGTTCGATCAGGTCGAAGGTGGCCTCCGGGACGAAGGCCTCGACCAGGACGCAGGTGCCGCCCTTGAGCAGCACGGGCAGGGTGAGCATGTTCAGCCCGGCCGTGTGGAACAACGGGGCCGATACCAGAGCGCGTTCGTCGGTGATGACGTCCTGGTCGACGAGCACGTTGACGGCGTTCCAGATGATGTTGCCGTGCGTGAGCATCGCGCCCTTGGGGCGGCCCGTCGTCCCCGAGGTGTACATGATGATGCAGGTGTCGTCCGCGGTGACGGGCTGGTCGATCGGCTCGGCCTCGGCCCCCTCGAGCAGCGCCTCGTACTCCGCGCCGGTCTCCACGAACGTACGCACGTCGGTGCCGTCGCCCGGCAGTCCGGCGACGAGCCCGGTGAACCCGGGCCCGTACACCAGCGCCTTGGCCCCGGAGTCCGCCAGCTGGTAGGCGATCTCGGGGCCCGCGAGGCGGGTGTTGAGGGGGACGAAGACCGCGCCGAGGGTGCCGGCGGCGAACAGCGCCTCCAGGTACGAGGGGTGGTTGGGCCCCAGGTAGGCGATCCGGTCGCCACGGCGTACGCCGGAGGCACGCAGGGCGTGGGCGAGGCGCGTGGTTCGCTCGTACAGCTCTCCGTAGGTGATGCTCGTGTCACCGTGGATCAGCGCGGTGCGCTGCGGGGTCTTGCGGGCTCGGCGGGCGGGCCACGACCCCAGTCCCTCATTGCGCATGTCTGTGCCCCTGTCCGTCTTTGCACATGGGGTGGTCCCTCACGGCTTCCTCATGGCGTCGTCATGGCTTCGTCAGTCCGAGCAGCCGGGCGGCGTTCTCCTTCAGGATCTTCGGCTTGACCTCGTCCTTGATCGGCAGCTTCTCGAAGTCGGCGAGCCAGCGGTCGGGGGTGAGGACGGGGTAGTCGGAGCCGAAGAGCACCTTGTCCTTGAGCAGGGTGTTCGCGTACTGCACGAGCTGCGGCGGGAAGTACTTCGGCGACCAGCCGGACAGGTCGATGTGCACGCCCGGCTTGTGCGTGGCCACCGCGAGCGCCTCGTCCTGCCAGGGGAAGGACGGGTGCGCCAGGATGATCTTGAGGTGCGGGAAGTCGGCGGCCACGTCGTCCACGTGCAGCGGGTTGGAGTACTTCAGGCGGATGCCACCGCCGCCGGGGACGCCCGCGCCGATGCCCGTCTGACCCGTGTGGAAGAGGGCGATCGTGCCCGTCTCCTCGATGACCTCGTACAGGGCGTACGCCACCGCGCGGTCGTTGGGGAAGAAGCCCTGGACGCTGGGGTGGAACTTGAACCCCTTCACCCCGTACTCCTCGACCAGCCGGCGGGCCTGCTTCACGCCGGCCTTGCCGCGGAAGGGGTCGATGGAGGCGAACGGGATCAGCACGTCCGCGTTGGCGGCGGCCGCCTCGGCGACCTCCTCGTTCGGGACGGGCTCGGTGCCGGTCGCGGACTCGGCGTCCACCGTGAAGATCACGGCGGCCATCTTCCGCTCGCGATAGTAGGCGGCCGTCTCCTCCAGGGTCGGCTTGCGCTTGCCCTCGACCTTGAAGTACGCGGACGAGGCGTCGTGCAGCTCGTCGTCCAGCGACGACGTGCCCTTCTTCGACGACACCTCCGCGTGGGTGTGGACGTCGATCGCGACCAGCTCGTCCACGTTCATGGCGGGATTTGCGGGGCTCATCACGCCTCCGGAATCTTCGGGGCGGGGATGCCCACGGTCTGCGGCTCGGCGCCCAGCGAGGTCGGCCAGACGTCGGCGAGAGCCTCGGGGGTCCAGCCGCCGTTCGCGTACGCCGTCTTGATCTCCTGCGGATGCGACCAGAGTGCCACCTTGTCGCCGCCGATGCCGATGGCCTGGCCGGTGACACCGCGCGCCGCCTCGGAGGCGAGGAACGGGATGAGGGCCGCGCAGTCCTCGGGGGTGCCGAAGCCCTCGCCCTTGCGCAGGAAGTCCGGGAACGGCTTGCCCTCGCGCAGCGCCTCGACGTACGGGGCGAAGACCGGGATGGTCTCGGTCATCGCGGTGGCGGCGACCGGGACGATCGCGTTGACGGTGATGTTCGCCCGGCCCAGCTCCATCGCCCAGGTGCGGGCGAAGGCCGCGATGCCCGCCTTGGCGGCGGCGTAGTTCGTCTGGCCGAAGTTGCCGCGCTGGCCGGCCGGGGAGCCGACCAGGATCAGGGAGCCGCCCTCGCCCTGCTCGCGCATACGGATCGCGGCGGCGCGGGCGCAGGTGAAGGTGCCCTTGAGGTGCGTGGTGATCACCGCGTCGAAGTCGTCGTCGGACATCTTCCAGAGCACCTTGTCGCGCAGGATGCCCGCGTTGGTGACCAGGATGTCGAGCCGCCCGAACTCCTCCACCGCGCGGCCCACCAGGCGGTCCGCCGCCTCGGTCGTACCGACCGGGACGACCTCGGCCACGGCGTTGCCGCCCGCCTCGGTGATGGACTTCACGGCCGCCTCGGCCACGGCCTCGTCGATGTCGTTGACGACGACGGAGGCGCCGGCGGCGGCGAGGGCCTGTGCGTAGGCGAGGCCGAGGCCACGGCCACTGCCCGTGACGACGGCGACCTTGCCGGTGAGATCGATGCTGGGCACGAGGGGGTCCCTTCGGATGGGGTGCGACGACCGACGCTGCGAGCGCCTGCCGACTGCGGCTACGAGATCGAAGCTAAGAGCAATAGTTGTTGACGTCAATAGTTGTTGTTCCCCGGGCGTTGCGTCATGCTGGGGCGGTACGTACCCGCCGCCCCCTCGCCCGGGGCCTCGAACAGGGAGCCCGCCATCGCCCGCCAGCAGACTCAGGACGCCGCCTCGATCGACGCGCACGAGCCGTGGATGCGCGGGCTGCACGCGGACACGGGCTATCTGCTGTACCGCCTGGGCCTGCGGTCCGGGCAGCTGTTCAACTCGTCCCTGCAGGAGTCGGGGCTGCGGCTGCGGCACTACGCGCTGCTGCGCTTCCTGGCCACCTCCCCGGGCGCGCTCCAGCGCGAGCTGAGCGCGTCGCTCGGTTACGACCCGAGCGCGATCGTCGGCCTGGTGGACGATCTGGAGAAGCTTGGCTTCGCCGAGCGGCGCCCCTCCCCCGACGACCGCCGCAGCCGGATCATCGTCCTCGCCGAGGACGGCCGGTCCTTCCTGCGCGACACCGACGAGGCCGGACAGCGCGTCACGAACGAACTGTTGGAGCCCCTCGACGCCGCCGAGCGCGAGACTCTCCATGTGCTGCTGCAGAAGGTCGCCGAAGCCGGACTGGGGTGACGCCGTGCCGATGACCACCGACGCGCTCCCGTCGCCGGGACCCATACCCGAGCAGGCCGCGCCGCCGGGGCCCGCACCACAGCCGACCCGGCCCCCGGAAGCCGCACGCTCCGCCCCCGACCGGCTCCTCGCCGTGCTGGCCGCCTTCGACCACGACCACCCGGCGCTCTCCCTGACCGACATCAGCCGCCGGGCCGGGCTGACCCTCACCACGGCCCACCGGCTGGTGGGCGCGCTCACCGAGTGGGGCGCCCTGGAACGGGACGCGTCCGGGATCTACCACGTCGGGCTCAGGCTCTGGGAGCTCGCGGCGCTCGCTCCGCGCGGGCTCGCGCTGCGTCAGATCGCGCTGCCCTACCTGGAGGACCTGTACGAGGCGACGCACGAGAACGTGCAGCTCGCGGTGCGCGACGGCGACGAGGTCGTCTACATCGAATGGCTCTCCGGCCGCTCGGCCGTGGGCGTCCACATCCGGGTCGGCGGCCGCTGGCCCCTGCACGCCACGGGGGTGGGCCTGGCCCTTCTCGCCCACGGCGACCCATCGTCCCAAGAGGCCTACTGCCAGGGGCCGTTGGCCTCCTTCACGCCGTACACCATCGCCGACGCGCTCCGGTTGCGGCGCGTGCTCGCCGAAGTCCGGCGCACGGGCGTGGCGGTGAGCAGCCGTCAGGTCACCGAGGACGCGCTCTCGGTGGCCGCCCCGGTGCGCGGTCCGGGCGGGGCCGTGGTCGCCGCCGTGTCGGTCGTGGTGCCCCAAGTCGGCGCCCAGGTACCGGTGTTGACGCCCGCGGTACGAGTGGCGGCACGCGGGATCTCCCGGGCCCTGGGCTGGCAGCCGGACGAACCCCGCCGGGGGTCACTGATTCCGGGCCGGGGCATTTCTCCTTCCTGACCGGCGCCGACGTCGACGTCGACTTCTTGATCGACGGCCGGTCCTGCGGCGCCTACTTTTTGGCCGGCGCCTGGGCCGCGTACGTCATCGCGACACCCGCGTGTGTGGCGGTGCCGCGGGCCGTGAGCCGGCCCTGGTCGGTGTCCGCGGCCGGGGTGACCTCCCAGCGCGTGGCGAACCGGCCGCCTGGGCGGATGCGGTTCGTGGTGACCGTGCCGAGGTTGCGCACCTGCCAGCTGTTCGGCGCGGTGAGGGCGAGGCGGGCGGCGGTCCAGGGGCGGGCGGAGCCGTTGGCGAAGGTCGCGGTGACGAGGAACTTCCCGCTCTTCCGGGCGACTTGCAGGGTGACGCCGTAGGGCTTGCGCCGGTAGTCGTCCACCCAGGAGGACCGCATCAGCCCCACCAGCGCGTCGGCCTGGGCGGGCCGCGCCGCCGCGAGGTCGTGCTGCTCACCGGGGTCCCGGGCGAGGTCGTACAGCTCGACCTCCCACCGGTCGTCGGGCGCCTTCCGGTTCTGGCCGGGCGCGAACCGCACCGCCTTGAGGTCACCGCGCCGCACCGCCTCGGCCAGCCGCCGGGCTCGGCCCCCGTCGACCTGGTCGGCGCGCTGGGTGACACCGCTGTGGTTGCGGTAGAAGTACAGGTGGTCGTGGCGCGCGGCCTCGATGTCGCCGACACGCAGCAGCGGTGCCACGGAGAGCCCGTCGATGTCCGACGGGGCGGGCGCGCCCGCGAGTTCGGCGAGGGTCGGCAGCAGGTCGATCAGCGGGGTGGGCCGGTCGGTGGTGCCGACCGGGACACGCTGCGGGGACCAGGCGATGAGGGGGACACGGATGCCGCCCTCGTACAGGTTGCGCTTGTAGCCGCGCAGCGGGCCGTTGCCGTCGAAGAAGTCGGGGTCGGTGCCGCCCTCCTCGTGCGGGCCGTTGTCGCTGGTGACGAGGACGACGGTGTGCCGGTCGATGCCGTGTGCCTTGAGCCGGTCCACGATGTTGCCGACGAGGGTGTCCAGGCCGGTGACCTGGGCCGCGTGGGCCTTGTTCGGCCGGGTCCAGGGCTCTTCGGCGTACGTGCCGAGCTCCGGGGCGAGGCTCGGGGCGTGCGGCACGGTCGGGGCGAGGAACAGCAGGAACGGCTGGTCCTTGTGGGCGTCGACGAAGCCGAGCGCCCGGTCCTCGATGAGATCGGGAGCGTAGACCTTGCGGGCGCCGTCCCGGTTCTCGGGGATGTCCTGCTTCTTGCCGTTGTCCCAGAGGTACGTCGGGTAGTACTCGTGGGCGTGCTTGTGCGTCAGATAACCGTAGAACTGCTCGAAGCCACGGGCGTTGGGGTGGCTCGGCTGGTTCGGCCGCTCGGGGCCGAAGCCCCATTTGCCGATGAGTCCGGTGCGGTAGCCGAGGGCGCGCAGGGCCTCGGCGAAGGTGAAGTCCTGTTCGGTGAGCGCGCCCTGGCCACCCGGGCCCCAGGGGTTCTCGCGGACGGTGGCGTGGCCGCTGTGCAGTCCGGTGAGGAAGGAGCAGCGGGAGGGGGCGCAGACGGGGGCGGCGGCGTAGGCGTCGGTGAAGCGCAGTCCCTCGGCGGCCAGGGCGTCCAGGCGCGGGGTGTCGATCAGCTTCTGGCCGTAGGAGCCGAGTTCGCCGTAGCCGAGGTCGTCGGCGAGGACGACCACGAAGTTCAGCCGCTGCGAGGGGGTCCGGGCGGCGGGCACGACCGGCGCGGACGGGCGGCTCACCTCCGGAGCGGCGACTTCGCGGGCCCCGGCCTTGCGCCCCTCGTGCGCGACACATCCGGCCGCCGCCCCGGTCGCGCCGACGGCGGCGGTCCCGGCGAGAAAACGGCGACGGCTGGGCATGCGAACTCCAGGGTGATGATCGGCGGGCGGGCGTGATCCGATGGTGGACGGGACTCTCGGAGCAAAACCATGCACAGGGCATGAACACCTTGTTGCGGCAGGTCAGCAGAGGCTGCGGTGATCAACTGTGCGCCCCCCGACCCTAGAGAGGGGGAATGCGGGGTTCTGGTTCCACCGAGAACAGTTGATCTTTCCAGAAGCCCGTGCCACGCCTCGCACCGGCCCGGGAGTTTCCCTGGGCCGGTGCGGTGGTTCCGCCGGTGCGGAGGTATGGCCGATGCGGAGGTGCGGCCGATGCTGTAGTGCCGCCGATACGGCTACGGCGTCGGGTTCAGGCCGCCAGGCCCTCGTAGACGCCCGCGAGGATCATGAAGGCCCGGTCGTCGCCGAGTCCCTCGTCGATCATCTGGTTCGGCACGTATGCCACGGTCATCCGGGCGTCGAGGTCGACCAGGACGATCGAGCCGCCCCAGCCGCCCCAGAAACAGGTGCGGGGGTTGGGTAGTTGGCCGCCGTTCAGGCCGTAACCCATGCCGTAGCGCATCGGTACGCGCAGGACGCTGTCCGTGCCGTCGAACTGCTCCTCCAGGACCCGCTCGCATCCCTGCTCCGACAGCAGCCGCACGCCACGGGCCGCTCCGCCGGAGGCCAGCAGCGACTGCACGGCGGCGACCGAACGGGCGTTGCCGTGACCGTTCGCGGCCGGGATCTCGGCGCGGCGCCAGGCGGTCGTGTTGGCGGTGCCGTCCGGTAGGGCCGGGTTGGGCGGCGGGCCGCCCCGGGGCGGGGAGGAGGGCGGCGGGATGATCGGCGCCACCCGGTGGTCGTGCTCGGCGGCGAGCCCGATGTGGAAGTCCGCGCCCAGCGGGCCCGTGACCTCCTCGGCGAGGAAGGCGCCCAGGCTGCGGCCGGTGACCCGGCGGACGATCTCCCCGAGCAGGTACCCCTGGGTGACCGCGTGGTAGCCCGCCTCGGTACCGGGCTTCCAGGCCGGTGCCTGCGCGGCGAGCCGGGAGGTCGCGGTCGGCCAGTCGTACAGGTCCTCCAGCGTCGTGGGCGCCTCGAAGCGGGGCAGGCCGGCCGTGTGCGAGAGCACATGGCTGACCCGTACGTCCTCCTTGCCCGCCGCCGCGAACTCGGGCCAGTACGTCGCCACCGGCGCGTTCAGGTCCAGTTCGCCCCGGTCGGCGAGCATCAGCACGCACAGCGCCGTCATCGTCTTGGTGGTGGACCACACGTGGGTGATGGTGTCCCGCTCCCACGGTGTGGTGCGGTCCGCGTCGGCGTACCCGCCCCAGAGGTCGACCTCCGGCTCACCGTCCACGTACACGGCGACCGAGGCCCCCACGTCCTTGCCGTCCAGCGAGGCCGCCAGCGCCTCGCGCACCGGGGCGAACCTGTCCGTGCACGTGCCATGAGTCATCGCCATGAGGGGAAGGTAACGGGTCGCATCCGACAGATCCATCGAATAAGGCAGGAGGCGCCGGCGAAGGACTTCGTCGCGGATCCCGGCGTGGAGGTCCGAGTCGCGCGTCACGCCCCGGTGGCGGATGGCGCCGCTGCCCGGTGGTGTGGCGTGGTGACTGCCGGAAAGCTCACGCAGCTTACGGACCGGGGAGCAGAAGACGGGGAGGAAGGCGCCGGCCAGGCAGATCGCGCCCGCCCAGACCGCCACGCGCACGCCTGCCACCTGGCCGACGAGGCCACCGAGGGCGGAGCCGATGACCAGTGCGCCGGTGAGCACGGGCCGTCGGCACGCTCTGGCACACGCGGGCCGG
This sequence comes from Streptomyces sp. NPDC057474, assembly GCF_042802555.1. Lineage (NCBI taxonomy): Bacteria > Bacillati > Actinomycetota > Actinomycetes > Kitasatosporales > Streptomycetaceae > Streptomyces > Streptomyces sp. NPDC057474. Next base: position 9,130 of record NZ_JBHVDX010000251.1, read on the forward strand.
GACCGGGTCCGATCTGTCAGCTTTCGGAGTCCGCTGCGCTGATGTCCGAAGTCACCTGCACGCGACCGTGAGTTGATCGAGCAGTCATTTCGGCATGGCGTCGTTGCCGTCCCGCGCGCAGGGCTTCCAGGAGCTGGCCGGAGGCGGCGTCCGAGGGTTCCCGTTCGCTGAGGCGTTCGATGGTGACGGCGATCGCGGCGCGTACACCCGTCGGCGGCAGCACAGCCAGCCCCGGGACGGTCGGCACCATCGTGATCGAGGACACCTACCGGCGCGCCAGACTGTGGCGGTCGGCCCAGGCGTTGATCGCCGCAGCCAACTCCTCGGGACGGTCCTCCGGGGAGTGGTGGCCCGCGAGGCCGTGGCGGGAGACCTCCAGGCCCGCGATGTTCTCCTCGCACCAGGCCACGGCCCCTTGGCCGGTCATCGCGCCCGGGCCCGGCTCGAACGCGGCGAGCAGCTTGGGGACTTCGGGGCTGGCGGCCAGCCAGGCGTCGTAGTGCTCGACGCGGGCCACGATGTCGGCGGGCTCGGTGTCCAGCGGCATCATGCGCGTCCACGCCAGTACCGGGCGGCGGCTGTTCGGGGTCGGGAAGGGGCGGCGGTAGACCTCCAGGTCGGCAGGGGCGAGCGAGGTGGCGAGCGTGTCCGGGAGCCCTTCGATGAACATGGACTTCTCCAGGATCATCTCCTCGCCCACCCCGGGGGTGCGCAGGAGGGTGAACAACTCCCGTCCTGCCGCCGGGAACTCGTCGCCGACCAGCGGCTTGATGATCGTCTCGGTGAAGGCAAGACCGCGGACGCGGCCCGGGAGACGGGCGGCGCGGTCGAAGGCAAGGGCGCCGCCCCAGTCGTGGCCGACGAGGACGGCCTCGGCAAGGCCCAGGGCGTCGAACCAGGCGTCGAGGTAGCGGGCGTGGTCGTCGAAGGAGTAGGCGAGGTCAGGCTTGCCGGAGTCGCCCATGCCAATGAGGTCGGGGGCCAGAAGGCGGCGGCCGGGCGCGGCCACACCCGGCAGGACGTTCCGCCACAGGTGGGAGGAGGTGGGGTTGCCGTGGAGGAAGACGAACGGCAGCCCGTCGGGGTCGCCGGACTCGCGGTAGTGGAGGGTGGAGTCGAGGACGGGGAGGGTGGGCACGGCGGTGTTTCACTTCGCTTTCAGGACGGGGATTCAGAGGTTGAGGCTCAGGACACGGTCGACGGCGATCTCGACGACGACCAGGTCCAGCGGGGCGGGCGGGGCCGCGCGGTAGCGGACGGTGTAGCGGCGGACCGCCTCGGCCGAGCGCGCGGGGTCGTCGGTGACGGCGGCCCCGCCTTCGAGGCTGACCCAGCGGAAGCCGTCCGCCTGGCAGAGCGCGACACGGGCCGTCGGGCCGCCCGCCACCACGTTCCGGGCCTTGCGCGCTCCCGCCCGGGTGGTCACCCGGACCAGGCCGGTGGCCGCGTCGAAGGTGAAGTGGACAGGGGTGACGTGCGGGGTGCCGTCGGGGCGGAGGGTGGTGAGGGTGGCCGTGTGAGGGCGAGTGAGGAACACCCGCGTGGCGGCCGGGAGTTCGACGGTCGCCCGGCTCACTTCTTCTTCACGCCCTCGTTCCAGATCAGCTTGGCGATGTTCGGCTTCACGGCCGTGGTGATGACACCCATGGCCGTACGGATGTACCGCCGCTCCTCCAGCTCGCGCAGCATGCTCGCGGCGAGGTCGGCACGGGCCGTGAAGACGCCGTCAGCGCTCGTCTCGGCGGTGTGGTGGTCCGTGACGACGGGGTGCTCGAAGAGGCCCGAGGGCCGGACGAGGGTCCAGTCGAGGTCCGTCTGACGGATCACGGCCTCCATGCGGCGCATGTCCTCGTGGAGGGTGCGGCCGAGGCGTCGGTTCACCAGCGGGTCGAGCACATGGTTGAAGAAGTGCGCGCCGGTGGGACGCCAGTTCGGGTCGGCGATGCTGGAGCTGACGGCGAGCAGCCGCTTGATGCCGTGGCGGGCCATGGCCCCGGTGATGGCCGTGGCGCTCGCCGAGTACGTGGTGATGGTCTCCTTGCTGAAGCGCGCGCCCAATGCGGAGAGGACGGCGTCCGTCCCCCCGGTCGCGGCGTCGACGGCCGCCGGGTCGGTGGCGTCGGCGACGGCCACGGCGAGGCCGGGCCGCGCGGGGAGGGAGCCGGGGCGGCGGGTCACGGCGACGACCTCGTGGCCGGCCGCGAGGGCCTGGTCGGTGAGGTGGCGGCCGGTCGGTCCGTTGGCGCCGAAGACTGCGATACGCATGGTGTCGGGGCATCCCTTCGTGTGGTTCCCGGAACGCCCTTGACTGTGCCGATCATGAAACGCAGGCTCAACGCTGATGAATAACGCCGCCCCTGCCCCCGCCCGCAGCCGAGGCCGCCCCCGCGGCAACCCGCCGACCCGCGAGTCGATCGTCTCGGCGGCCCGTGCGCTGTTCCTGAAGCGCGGCTACCGACGTACCACCCTGCGCGCGGTGGCCGGGGCTGCCGGGGTCGACCCGGCGCTGATCGCGTACCACTTCGGCTCGAAGAAGGGCCTGTTCGCGGATGTGATGCAGTTCCAGTGCGCCAATGCGCTGGCGGCGGACGACGTCCTCGGCGGCGACCCGGCCACCCTCCCCGACCGCCTGATCGACGCGGTGACGGACCTCTGGGAGGACGCCGACTTCCTACAGCTCACCGCCCAGGGCGACGAGGCTGCCGAGGTCATCCGCGAATACCTGGAACGCGAGCTGCTGGCCCGGCTTGTTGAATTTCTCGGCGGCCAGGACGCGACCGCCCGCGCCACGGCCGTGGTGACGATCCTGGGCGGCCTCATCTACACCCGCTACCTCAACCCCCTCCCCACCCCCGCCGCCCTCACCCCGTCCGAGACCCGCCGCATCCTCACCCCGGCGCTGCGCGCGGCACTTGCCCCGAGGCCGCGCACCGCGGCAACCAGCAGAGCGGGCCGTCGGGGCTCGCCGACCTCCGGTGGAGGCGCCGTCCGGCCTTGACCACCTCAGCACATCCGGTGCGGCCACCCCTGTAGGTAGCGGTGCAGGGAGGTTTTCGGGATGCCGGTCTTGGTGCTGATCTCCCCGTAGCTGCTGCCCTGGTCCTTGAGCAGGCGCGCGTACTCGATCTTGTCGGAGGGGTGGGCTACGGGGCGGCCGACGCGGCGGCCAGCTGCTTCTGCGACGGCGCGGGCGTGGGCAGCGCGTTCGGCGGTGAAGGTGCGCTCCATCTCGGCGAACCGGGCCGGCAGCAGGAAGGCGATGCGGCCCATGCCCTCATGGGCGGTGTCGATGGGCAGCGGGTCGGCCAGCGAGCGCACGCCGATCTGCTTGCCGTTCAGGTCGTGGACGAGGTTGAGGACTTCCCGCAGGTTGCGGCCGAGCCGGTCGAGGGTGTGCACCACCACGGTGTCGCCGGGGCGGGCGTAGGCGAGCAGGTCGGTCAGGCCGGGGCGATCGACGCCGGCTCCGCTATTGTTGTCGACGTGGATCCGCGTCTCGGGGATGCCCGCTTCGCCGAGGGCGTCAAGTCGGCGTTCGAGGCACCGAGTGCGCAGCACGTCCTGGACGATCGCCTCGAGGCGCGGCGTCGGCCCGCGGGGTCAGTGATCCGAAGCCCTGTCGGGCTCACCCCGACGGGACGAAAGCCGTCGATACAACGGGGTGAATCAGCGTCTGCCGGGGCGGCTTCGGTATCAGGTGAGGGCGGCGACCAGCAGGGCGAAGGCGGCGATGATGACGGCGACGCGGACGTAGTGGAAGCGTTCCCAGCGGTTCATCTGCTGCTTCCAGTCGGCGGGCCGGTTGTCAGGGGTCCACGTCTTGTTCCGGTTGTTGATCGGGACGAGCAGCAGAAGCGACATGATCACGCTGAGGATCAGCAGCGCGGCGGCGGTGACGACGAGGCCGGTGCCGTGATGGTGCCATCCGGCGATGGCCCAGACCGCGACGAGGACGAGCGAGCCGATGTACCAGACCGGCATCACGGCGCCGAGCATCCGGCCCCCGTGAGCACGGCCGAGTTGGCCGCTGTCCTCGGGGAGTGCGTTGAGTATCCGGTTCATGACGAAGGCGACGGAGAACTCCACTCCCACCATCACGCCGACGACCACGGTGGTGATGACCTCAAGTGCATCGAGCATGATGACCCCTTCGGGAATCTAGCGTTGCTAGGCGATAAGGTAACGCTAGTACTGCTGCCGCTCGATTGTCTAGCGGTGATAGGATCGAATCATGTCGGTACAGGAACGCAAGCAGCGCGAACGGGTGGAGCGCGAGCGCCTCATCGTGGCGACGGCCCGCGAACTCGCCGAGCAGCAGGGCTGGGACGCGGTCACCACCCGTCGACTCGCCGAGCGCATCGAGTACAGCCAGCCCGTCCTCTACAGCCACTTCCGCGGCAAGCGCGAGATCATCGGCGCCGTCGCCCTGGAGGGCGCCGCGGAGATGGCCGTGGCGGTGCGGGCCGCGGCAGCCGCCGCGGACGGCCCGCGCGCCCGGGTCGCCGCCCTGGCCCGCGCCTACCTCGACTTCGCTGCACGCAACCCGGCGGTCTACGACGCCTTGTTCCAGCTCGACGGTGGCCTGGCGTACGCGCAGGAGGACACCCCGGAGCCGCTGAAGGACGCCTTCGCCGCGCTGCTGGAGAGCCTGGGCGAGGTCGCCGGGGACGGCGTCCACACGGGGCTGTTCACTGAGGTGTTCTGGGCGTCCCTGCACGGGCTGGCCACCCTGACCCGGGCGGGACGGCTGCTGCCGGAGGACGCCGCGCAGAGGGTGGATCTGCTGGTGGACCGGCTCGCCATGGTCTGACAC
>NZ_JBHVDX010000252.1:0-13854 GCF_042802555.1 Streptomyces sp. NPDC057474
GGTGCACACCTGTGCGCACCGCCCACCGGGCATGTTCGACCGGTTCCCGCCCCGGGTTACTTGATCCAGGCATCGACCTTGTCGCGGTTGGCGTCGACCCACTTCTTGGCCGCCGCCTCGGGCGTCATCTTGTCCACGGCGATGTACTTGGCCACGGTGTTCTGGTCGTCGTTCGTCCAGGTGAAGTTCTTGACCAGGTCATAGGCGGGGCTGCCCGACTCGGCGAACTTCGTGCTGACGATCTTGTCGAGGTTGTAGACGGGGTAGTCGCAGGCGACCTTCTCCGTGTCGGCGTCGCAGCCCGTCTTGTACTCCGGCAGCTTGACCTTGGCCAGGGGCACCTCGGACATGAACCACTGCGGCTCGTAGAAGTAGCCGATCACCCATTCCTTGTCCTTCTCCGCCTTGCGGAAGGCCTGGATGAGCGCGGTCTCGCTGCCCGCGTACACCACCTTGAAGTCCAGCTTCAGGTTCTTGACCAAGGCCTCGTCGTTGGTGACGAACGACGGGTCGCCGTCGAGGAGCTGGCCCTTGCCGCCCGACTCGGAGGTCTTGAACTTGTCGGCGTACTTGTCGAGGTTGTTCCAGTCGGTGATGTCCGGGTATTCCTTCGCCAGCCACGGCGGCACGTACCAGCCGATCAGGCCTTTGTTGCCGGTCGCGCCGGCCTCGACGGCCGTCTTCTGGTCGGTGATGTACTTCTTCTTCAGGTCGTCGTGGCCCCAGTTCTCGATGACGGCGTCGACCTCGCCCGTCCCGAAGCCCTGCCAGGCGATCTCCTCCTTGAGGTCCTTCTTGGTGACCTTGCAGCCGAGGTCGTTCTCCGCGACGTACGCGACGACCGCCGCGTTCGCCTCGTAACCCACCCACGGGTTGACGGCGAGGTTGAAGGTGCCGCACTTGCCGGAGTCGCCCGAGCTCTCCGAGCCCGAGGAACTGTCACCGACCTTCGCACCGCCGCAGGCGGTGAGGGCGAGGCCGAGAACGGCCAGTCCGGCCACTCCGGCTCTCCACTGTCGTATCCGTGTTGCCATGGTCAGTGCTCCTTATGCGCTTACGCGCCGCGCCGCGGCCTGCGTGATCCGGTCGAACATGACTCCGAGAAGGACGATGGCGAGGCCCGCCGCGAGTCCCTTCCCGTACAACTGCCCCTGCGAGAATCCGGCCACGACGTCGTAGCCGAGGGCACCCGCTCCCACCAGGCCGCCCACCACAACCATCGACAGTACATAGATCAGGCCCTGGTTGGTGGCGAGCGTCAGGGCACTGCGCGACATGGGCAGTTGAACCTTGGTGATGATCTGCCAGGTGTTGCACCCGGCGGAGGTGGCCGCCTCTACGGTGGCCGCGGGCACGGCCCGCACCCCGTCCGCGATGATCTTGATGGCGACCGGAGCGGCGTAGACGATCGCGGCGACGATGGCCGTGAAGCGGGTCGCGCCGAACAGGGCGAGGAACGGCACGAGATAGACGAACGGCGGCATGACCTGCGCCGCGTCCAGCGTGGGCCGCAGCACCCGGTCCACGAGCGCGCTGCGTCCCATCCACACGCCGACGGCCATGCCGAGCACCATCACCAGCACCGTCGCGACGAGGGTCGACGCCAGCGTGGTCATGCTGTCCGACCACAGGCCCGTGCCGAGCAGCAGGCCCACGCACACGGCCGCGGTGACGCCGGCGCGCCAGCCTCCGAGCACCGTGCCGAGCGCGATGAGCACCGCGGCGACGAGCCACCACGGCGAGTCGGTGAGCAGCGACTGGAACGGGTTGAGCAGACCGTTGGTGATGGCGTCGCGGAAAGCGTTGGTCAGGCCGGAGAGGCTGTCCTGCACCCAGGTGGTCGTGGTGTCCGCCGCGCTCGCGATGGAGCTGCCGACGCCGCCCTCGCCGGGGAACTCGGCGGCCCACACGTAGGTGTGCGACATGTAGACGAGGACCACCGTGACCACGCCGCCGGCGGCCAGCAGCGGCCGCCGCCAGGTGACGAACCGGCCGTCCGAGCGCCGGGCCGTCTCCTGGCGTGCGCTGGCGGCGGTGGTGACCCGGTCGAGGACGATCGCCATGACGACGATGGCGAGGCCCGCGTTGAAGGCCGTGCCCACGTCGAGCGACTGCAGGGCCTGCAGGACGGTGTGGCCGAGGCCGGGCGCGTCGATCAGGGCGGCGATGGTCACCATGGCCAGGGCGGCCATGATCGACTGGTTGACGCCCATCACCACGGTCCGCTTGGACATCGGCAGCAGGACCTTCAGCAGCGCCTGCCACCGTGTCGCACCGAGCGAGTCGGCCGCCTCGACGGTGGTCTCCGGCACGGACCTGATGGCGTGCGCGGTGATACGGATCGCGGGCGGCGCCGCGTAGATCACGGTGGCGATCGTGGCGGAGGCTCCGCCGATGAGGAAGAACAGGGTCAGCGGGGCCAGGTAGACGAAGGTCGGCATCGTCTGCATGAAGTCCAGGAACGGCGTCACGAACCGGTTGAACCGCTCGGACAGTCCCGCCCAGACGCCCAGCGGGATCGCGAACAGCAGCGCCACGAACACCGCGGAGACGGTGAGCGCCAGGGTGTCCATGCTCTCCTGCCACAGGCCCTGCAACCCGAAGAAGGTGAAGCCGGCCACGGACAGGAGAGCGACCCGCCAGTTGCCCACGGCCCAGGAGACATAGCCCGCGATGCCGACGACGCCGAGCCAGCCGATCTGCGGGACGGGACGCTCGACGGAGGGCTGTGAGATCAGTTCCTGGACGAAGGTCACCAGGGTGTCGATGACCAGACGGATCTCGTTGAAGAAGTACAGGAAGAGCGGGTTGGAGTTGCGGTTGGCGCCGACGGAGTCGTTGAGGTCGTTGATCCAGCGGTGCAGGTCGGTGAGGTCGGCGGCGGCCAGGGTGAGGGTCTGCTTGCCGCGCAGCACGGCGAAGAGCACCAGCCAGGCGATCAGGATCGCGGCCACCACCGTGCCGCGCCCGACCCTGCGCGCGCGGGCGGCGGGTGAGGCGGACGGGGGCGCGGAGTCCACCTTCTGGGGTTGCTCCGGCTTCTGCGGTTGTTCCGGTTTCTCCACGGCGACGGTCATCACATGCCGCCTTCCTGCCCGGCGACCACCGCGAGGATCTCCTCGTCGCCGACGATGCCGAGCAGTTCGCCGTTCTCGACGACCTTGACCGGCTTGTCGGCCGCCAGTACCGCCCGGGTGGCCTCCCGCACCACGACGTCCGGGCCCAGCTCGGGGCCGTCCAGGGCGTCGCCGTCCTTCGGGGGGCGCATGATCCACCGCAGGGTGAGCACATCGCCGCGCGGGACGTCCTTGACGAACTCACGTACGTAGTCGTCGGCGGGGGCCCCGACCAGTTCGTCGCCGGTGCCGCACTGGACCATCTTGCCGTCGCGCATGATGAGGATGCGGTCGCCCAGCTTGAGGGCCTCGGAGAGGTCGTGGGTGATGAACACCATCGTCTTGCCGACCTCGTGGTGCAGCCGGATGACCTCGTTCTGCATGTCGCGGCGGATCAGCGGGTCGAGGGCGGAGAAGGGTTCGTCGAAGAAGAGCACGTCCGGGTCGCCGGCCAGCGCCCGGGCCAGGCCGACGCGCTGCTGCATACCGCCGGAGAGCTGGTCGGGGTAGGAGTTCTCGTAACCGGAGAGACCGACCAGTTCGACGACCTCCAGGGCCCGCCTGGTGCGCTCCGCCTTGCTCATGCCGCGGATCTCCAGGCCGAAGGCCACGTTGTCGACGACACGGCGGTGGGGCAGCAGTCCGAAATGCTGGAAGACCATGGAGAACTTGCGGCGGCGCAGGTCGCGCAGGCGTTTGGCGTCCGCCTCGCGGATGTCCTCGCCCTCGAAGACGATCTCCCCGGCGGTGGGTTCGATCAGCCGGGTCAGACATCGCACCAGCGTGGACTTGCCGGAGCCGGACAGACCCATGACGACGAAGACCTCACCCTTGCGCACGTCGAAGTTCACGTCGCGCACGGCGGCGGTGCATCCCGTACGGTCCATCAGCTCACGGCGGGTGAGGCCGCACAGCTCCTCGGACTCCGGAACCCGGTCGGCCTTCGGCCCGAACACCTTCCACAGCCGGCGCACGGATATGACCGGAGTACCGTCCGAGTCCTCGGGGGTGCTGCGCCGCTGCGGCGCCTCGGTCTGTGTTGGGGTCACGATCGACCTCTTCTCGGCATTCAGCCGCGGAACCAGTGTTGCGGCCGGGGTTGGATGTTCTGCCAGATGTGTTTGGGCTCTCGGTACTCGTTCAGGCCGGTCGGTCCCAGCTCCCGGCCCACGCCCGAATGCCCGAAGCCACCCCATTCCGCTTGCGGCACATAGGGGTGGTAGTCGTTGATCCACACCGTGCCGTGGCGCAGCCGCCGGGCGACCCGCTGGGCCTTGCCCGCGTCCTGCGTCCAGACGGCTCCGGCGAGTCCGTACTCGGTGTCGTTGGCGATGCGTACGGCGTCGTCCTCGTCGGTGAAGCGCTCCACGGTGAGCACGGGCCCGAAGGACTCCTCGTGCACCACGCGCATGTCCTGTCGGCACTCGTCGAGCACGGTCGGCGGGTAGTAGTAGCCGTCCCCGAGGGCCGGGTCGTCGGGCCGTTCGCCGCCGCAGCGCAGCACGGCGCCCTCGGCGAGCCCTGCCGCCACGTACGCCTCGACCTTCTCCCGGTGCTGGGCGGAGATCAGCGCCCCGGTCTCGGCCTCGGGGTCGAAGGGGCCGCCGAGCCGGATCTGCCGGGCGCGGCGAACGACCTCGTCGACGAAGCGGTCGTGGAGCGAGTCCTCGACGATGAGCCGCGCGCCGGCCGAGCAGACCTGGCCCGAGTGCAGGAAGACGGCCGTGAGAGCGAAGTCCACGGCCGTCTCGAAGTCCGCGTCGGCGAAGATCACGTTGGGGTTCTTGCCACCGAGTTCCAGCGCCACCTTCTTCACGGTCGCCGCGGCGGTGGCCATGATCCGCTTGCCGGTCTCCAGTCCCCCGGTGAAGGAGACCATGTCGACGCGCGGGTCCTCGGAGAGCGGGGCGCCCACCTCGGGCCCGGTGCCCAGGACGAGGTTGGCCGCGCCGGCCGGGAGTCCGGCCTCCGCCAGCGCCTTCATCAGCAGGATCGAGGTGGAGGGGGTGAGCTCACTGGGCTTGAGGACGATGGTGTTGCCGGCGAGGAGGGCCGGGGCGACCTTCCAACTGGCCTGCAGCAGCGGGTAGTTCCAGGGAGTGATGAGCCCGCAGACGCCGATGGGCTCGTAGATCACCCGGCTGACGGCGTCGTCGCGTCCGGTGTCGATCACCCGGCCGGCGTCGGTGCCGCCGAGACCACCGTAGTACCGGAAGCAGGAGACGACGTCGGCGATGTCGTACTCGCTCTCCACCAGCCGTTTGCCGCTGTCCAGAGATTCGGCGCGGGCGAACTCCTTGGCATCGCGCTCGATGAGGTCGGCGGTGCGCAGCAGCAGCGCCCCGCGCTCCCGCTCGGGGGTGTGCGGCCAGGGCCCCGCGTCGAAGGCGCCGCGGGCCGCGGCGATCGCCGCCTCGGTGTCGGGACGTGTCCCTTCCGATACGGTCACGGTGAGCGTGCCGTCAGCGGGACAGCGGATCTCCCGGCGCCCTCCGGCCACCGGATCCCGCCATTCCCCAGCCATATACAGGTCTGCCACGCGCCAAGCCCTTCAGCTGTAATGCGTTGCGCATCGTGCATTCAATTGCTTGTGGTGGAACACCTTTGCGAATGCCATAGACCTACGTCAAGAGGTTGACTGATGACGATTTCACCATGAGAGCACTTGCCCGACCGCTCTTGACCGCGAGCGACACCGAGCCGACCATGTTGCGTATCGCTCACCATGTTGTGCAATACGCACCGACGGAGGCTGCCGTGTCTGTTAGGTTCCCCCGACCGCAACCTGGCCGTGAGTTCGTCCTCACCCTCTCCTGTCCCGACAGTGCCGGACTGGTCCACGCAGTGAGCGGCTTTCTGGTCAGGAACTCGGGCAACATCCTGGAGAGCCAGCAGTTCGATGATCGACTCCAGGGCCGATTCTTCATGAGGGTCCACTTCGACGTCTCCGATCCGGACGCGAACATGAAAACTCTGCGTTACCGGTTCGGTCCCGTGGCCGAGGCGTACCGCATCTCCTGGGCCCTGAGCGAGGCGTCGACCCCGACCCGGACGCTCATCATGGTGTCCAAGTTCGGGCACTGCCTGAACGACCTGCTCTTCCGCAAGCGCACCGGTGCCCTCAACATCGAGATCCCCGCGATCGTCTCCAACCACCGGGACTTCGAGGGGCTGGCGGACACCTACGGCGTCCCCTTCCACCACATCCCGGTCACCAGGGACACCAAGGCCCAGGCCGAGGCGCGCCTGCTGGAGCTGGTCCGCGACCTGGACATCGACCTGGTGGTGCTGGCCCGCTACATGCAGGTCCTCTCCGACGGCCTGTGCAAGCAGCTCGAGGGCCACGCCATCAACATCCACCACTCCTTCCTCCCCAGCTTCAAGGGCGCGAAGCCGTACGACCAGGCCTACGACCGCGGGGTGAAGCTCGTCGGCGCGACCGCGCACTATGTGACACCGGACCTGGACGAGGGACAGATCATCGAGCAGGACGTGGTCAGGGTGGATCACTCGCTCGACCCAGGAGACCTGGTCACCGTCGGCCGGGACGTCGAGGCACAGGTCCTCGCCCACGCGGTGAAGTGGCACAGCGAGAGCCGCGTCATGGTGGACGGCAACCGCACGGTGGTCTTCCGCTGAGGGACACGTGATCGCGGGGCGGAGACCGGAACCCGGTCCCCGCCCCGCGTTGTATACGTCCTGCGGCCCGGCGGACCAGGGGTGGCGGGGGGCGAAAGCCAGGGCTCAGCCCCCGATCCGCTCCAGCAGCGCGCGGCGCCACGCCTCCGTCTCGGCGATCTGGCTGAACGTGAACAGGTGCAGCCCGGCCACCGTTCCTATGGACTGAGCGGGAGTGAGCCCGTTCAGCCGCGCGCCCCGAACGGTCTTGGGCGGCTCCCCCACTGCCTTAAGGGCGTGGGAGGTACCCCCAGGTCCCCGGCCGTAGTCGGCCGGCAAGGTCGAGGGTCGGTTCCAGGCCCTTGACCGGCGACGCCGTCACGGTGACCACGACGTCGCGTGGAACATGGGCGAGAACCTTGTCCTCGGTCGCCTTCGCGGCAGCACCTCGTAGCGGACGCCGCGCAGCAGCGCCCGGAGCCGCGCGGCGGCCAACGTCTACCCTGCCTGCTTCTGCTGCGCGTCGCGGTGGCGGTAGTACGCGGCCTTGGACGGCGCGAGCGGCTCCTTGCCGAGGATCAGGTCGGCGGCCTTCTCCGCGATCATCATCACCGGTGCGTAGATGTTGCCGTTGGTGACGTACGGCATCACCGACGCGTCCACCACGCGCAGGCCCTCGACGCCGTGCACCCGCATGCTGTCCGGGTCGACGACGGCCATCTCGTCGGCGGAGGGGCCCATCTTGCAGGTGCAGGACGGGTGCAGGGCGGTCTCGCCCTCCTTCGCGACCCAGGCGAGGATCTCCTCGTCCGACTCCACCTTCGGGCCGGGCGAGACCTCCCCGTCGTTGTAGGGGGCGAGCGCGGCCTGGCTGAGGAGCTTGCGGGCCACGCGGATCGCCTCGACCCACTCGCGGCGGTCCTGCTCGGTGGAGAGGTAGTTGAACCGCAGCGCGGGGTGTTCGCGCGGGTCCTTGCTCTTGATCTTCACCGAGCCGATGGCGTCGGAGTACATGGGACCCACGTGCACCTGGTAGCCGTGGCCTCCGGACGGCGAGGAGCCGTCGTAGCGGACGGCGATCGGCAGGAAGTGGAACATCAGGTTGGGGTACTCGACGTCCTCGTTGCTGCGGGCGAACCCGCCGGCCTCGAAGTGGTTGGTGGCGGCCGGGCCCTTACGGAAGAGCCACTGCAGTCCGATGAAGGGTGCGCGCCACTTCGCCATGTACGGCTGCATGGAGACGGGCTGCTTGCAGGCGTACTGGACGTAGACCTCCAGGTGGTCCTGCATGTTCTCGCCGACGCCCGGGAGGTCGTGGACGACGTCGATGCCGAGGGCGCTCAGCTCCTCGGCGTTGCCGACGCCGGAGAGCTGCAGCAGCTGCGGGGAGTTGATCGCGCCGCCGCAGAGAATGACTTCCTTGGCGCGGACCTGCTGGAGGGCGCCGCGCCCTCGCCGGTACTCGACACCGACGGCCCGCTTGCCCTCGAAGAGGACTCGGGTGACGAGGGCGCGGGTTTTGACGGTGAGGTTGGGACGCTTCGTGGCGGGCTTGAGGTACGCCTTCGAGGCCGAGAGCCGACGTCCGCGGTGGACGTTGCGGTCGAACTTGGCGAAACCTTCCTGTCTGTAGCCGTTGACGTCGTCCGTGGGTGCGTAGCCCGCTTCCTGGGTGGCCTTGAGGAAGGCACCGAAGAGCGGGTTGGTGGCGGGACCGCGTTCGAGGACGAGGGGGCCGTCGTGGCCGCGGAATTCGTCGTCCGGGTCGGCCGCGAGACAGTTCTCCATGCGCCGGAAGTACGGCAGACAGTGCGCGTAGTCCCAGTTCTCCATCCCGGCGTCGGCCGCCCAGCGTTCGTAGTCCATGGGGTTGCCGCGCTGGAAGATCATGCCGTTGATGCTGCTGGAGCCGCCCAGCACCTTGCCGCGGGCGTGGTAGACGCGTCGGCCGCCCATGTGGGGTTCGGGCTCGGACTCGTACTTCCAGTCGTAGAACCGGCTGCCGATCGGATAGGTCAGCGCCGCGGGCATGTTGATGAAGACATCCCACGGGTAGTCGGACCGGCCGGCCTCCAGCACCAGCACCCGGTTCGCCGGGTCCGCGGAGAGTCTGTTCGCCAATGCACAGCCGGCTGATCCGCCGCCGACGATGACGAAGTCGTATTGCAAGGGAGCCATGGTGCCTCGTCTCGCTCGCGCCGTAGATACGCGAGCATGCTAGTCGAGTAGCGCTATACGCACTAGGTTGCGAACAACGCAACTTGCAGGGTCATTGTTTCGCCGCCGTTACTTGCAATGGTGTTGTTTACTACGCGTATAGTTTCACTGTGAGCAACTACAGCAACGACACGGAAACCTCGAACTCGCAGGCCGGCGGAGTGCAGTCCGTGGACCGCGCCATCAGCGTTTTGGAGATCCTGGCCCACCGGGGCGAGGCAGGCGTCAGCGAAGTGGCCGCAGAAATCGATGTTCACAAGTCCACCGCCTTCCGCCTTCTCGGCGCCCTCGAGACGCGCGGGCTGGTGGAACAGGCGGGCGAGCGGGGCAAGTACCGTCTCGGCTTCGGCATCGTACGCCTGGCCGGTGCGGTGACGGGACGCATCGACATCACCCAGCAGGGCCGCCCGGTCTGCGAGAGCCTGGCCGAGGAGCTCGGCGAGACCGTCAACATCGCGGTACTGCAGGAGCACTACGCGGTCAACCTCTACCAGGTGCGCGGTCCCGGAGCGGTCACCGCGCACAACTGGGTCGGCCAGCTGACGCCGCTGCACGCGACGTCGAGCGGCAAGGTCCTGCTGGCCTACCTGCCCGCCAAGCAGCGCGCCGCGCTGCTTGCCGAGGCCGGCCTCAAGAAGGTCACACCGCACACCATCACCTCGAAGACGAAGCTCGAGAAGCACCTCGTCGAGGTACGGGAGGCCGGTTACGCCTGGACCCAGGAGGAACTGGAGATCGGCCTGCACGCCATGGCCGCGCCGGTACTCGACCGGGAGGGCGAGGTCATCGCGGCCCTCACCGCCTCCGGACCCTCGTACCGGTTCACCGAGGAGCGGATGCGCGAGCTGGCCCCGGTGCTGATCAAGGGCGCCGAGGAGATCAGCCACCGCATGGGTTACCTGGGCTGACCGGGCCGGCTACTGCGCGCCGCCGCCCAGACGCTCGTTCACCCAGTCGTGGAAGGCGCCGATGTGGTGCTCACTGGGCACCAGTACACCGCCCTTGGCATACAGCCGTGAGTGCATTCCGGGCTGTGTGCGCTCGCACGCCTCGAAGTCCTGCCGGTTGACCCGGTCGAAGAGTTCCACGGACCGACTGACGTCCTTGCCGCTGTCGACGACATGCGGGAGGTAGAGCCAGTCGCACTCGACGACCGTGCGGTCCACGGCCACCGGGTACATCCGATGGAAGATCACGTGGTCGGGGACGAGGTTGATGAAGACCTGCGGCCGCACGGTGATCGCGTAGTACCGACGGTCCTGCTCCTCGGAGACTCCGGGGATGCGGTCGAGGCCCTCGGAGCCGTCGATGGTGAAGCCCTGGACCTCCGCACCGAACTCGGCGCCGTGCCCGACGTAGTACTGGGCGGCGTAGCCGTCGGCGAACTCGGGGAGCACCTCGGTGAGTTCGGGGTGGATGGTGGCGCAGTGGTAGCACTCCATGAAGTTCTCGATGATGAGCTTCCAGTTCGCCTTGACGTCGTAGACGATCCGCTTGCCGACCGAGAGGTTCTCGACGCCGTAGTGCTCGATCGACTCGACGTCGCCGAGGCGGCCGACGACATCGGCGATGACGTCCTCCTCGAAAGAGGGCGGGTTCTCCGCCAGACAGACCCAGATGTAGCCGAGCCATTCGCGGACGGCCACGCTGACCAGGCCGTACTCGGTGCGGCCGATGTCGGGCATCTTGGTGAGGTTGGGCGCCGCGACGAGCTTGCCGTCCAGGCCGTAGGTCCAGGCGTGGTACGGGCATTGGAAGGCCCGCTTGACCTCGCCGCTCTCCTCCGTGCAGAGCTTGGCTCCACGGTGCCGGCAGACGTTGAAGTGGGCGCGGATCGAGTTGTCCCGGGCGCGGGTGACGAGGATGCTCTCGCGGCCCACGTCGACGGTGCGGAAGGCGCCGGGCTTCGCCAGGTCCGACGAGCGTGCGACGCAGAACCACATCGTCTCGAAGATGCGCTCCTGTTCCAGGGCGAAGATCGCGGGATCGGTGTAGGAGGAGCCGGGGAGGGTGGCGATCAGGCTGTCCGGCAGGCTGGTCGAGGTCACGCTGCACTCCTCGGGGGAACGTGGTGGATCGGGCAGTCACGCGCCAGGAAGAGCGACTCCGGACGGTGTTGTGTGTGGTGCAACGCTGCGCACCATGTGAAACCGCAGCATGCGAGGGAGCCTGCGCGGTGTCAAGATGCCGCGGCGGCGAGCTGCTTGCGCCAACGGGTGAACAGCCGTGGCTGGTTCATCCCGAGGACGGCGACCGGATGGCCGGCGCGCCGGTAGACCGCCAGGACGTTGCGGTCGTCGGGTGCGCCTTCCTCGACCGTCACGCTGTCGGCACCGGCCGCGTGGCCGGCGAACTGGATCTTCACGCCGTACTGGTCCGACCAGAAGTACGGCGGCCGGGGCACACCCGGCTCCACCGCCCCCCCGGCCAGCAGCGTGGCGACGGCCGCCGCCGGGCGTTCCTGTGCGCCGGTCCAGTGTTCGACGCGGCGATGGAGGCCCGCGCGGGGGTCGTACCAGGAGGCACAGTCACCGACCGCGACCACGCCGGCCAGGCTGGTGCGGCCGTCCGCGCCGCACTTCACGCCGTTGTCGAGCGTGACGCCGGATCCTTCCAGCCACTCGACGCACGGGAGTGCGCCCACCCCTACTACGACGATGTCGGCGGGGATGCTGCGGCCGTCCTCGAGCAGGACGGCCTCGACCTTGCGCTCCCCGCTCAGCCCCTTGACGCCGACGCCGCACAACAGCCGTACGCCGTGGTCCAGATGGAGGGCGGAGACGATGCTCCCCATGGCCTGGCCGAGCGGGGCGGCGAGCGGCGTCGGTGCCGCTTCGACGACCGTCACGTCCAGCCCGAGGGCATAGGCGGTGGAGGCGACCTCGGCTCCGACGAACCCGCCGCCGATCACGACCAGCCGTCCGCCCCGGGCCAGTTCGTCCCGCAGCGCGCGGGCGTCGTCCAGGGTGCGCAGGACGTGGACTCCGGTCAGGCCGTCGGAACCGGGCAGCCGGCGTGCGGCCGCGCCGGTCGCGATGACGAAGCCGTCGGCCTGGATCTCCCTGCCGTCCGTGAGCCGGACCGCACGCCGTGTGCGGTCGAGGCCGGTGGCGCGGGTTCCGAGCAGCCACTCCGCCCGCAGGTCCTCGCCGTCCGTCTCGAGGGCGAGGTCGGCCTCGCCGATGTCGCCGGCCAGGAACTCCTTGGACAGCGGGGGCCTGTCGTACGGACGGTGGGGCTCGTCACCGATGATGACCAGCCGTCCGTCGTAGCCCTGTTTCCGCAACGAGCGCGCCGCCGACAGACCGGCGAGCGAGGCGCCCACGACGGCCACGGTCCTCACGCGGGACCTCCGGCGAGCCGGGCCGCGACGCAGGGCGGCAGGTTGGGGGCGTCCGTGGACACCTGGACGTAGACCATGCCGTCCTCGATGAGGACCTCATGGGTCCGGACCGGGAGCTTGGCCGGCGGAGAGTCGACGGCACCGGTCCTCAGGTCGAACTTCGAAGCATGCAGCGGGCATTCCACCTCGCAGCCCTCCAGCCAGCCGTCGGCGAGCGAGGCGTCCTGGTGGGTGCAGGTGTCGTCGATGGCGAACACCTCGCCGTCGTCGGTATGGAACACCGAGACCGGCGGGTCGACGTCGAGCCGGATGGCCTCGCCTCGCGGGAGATCTGCGAGACGGCACGCGGGAATCATCATGACACCTCGGGTGCGTATAGCGAAACGGATTGCGGTAAGCGCAACAACAGTCTGAGGGTCGCCCAGAATCCTTGTCAAGGCGTCAAAGGGCCCGCTTCGGACAGGTGCGCCGGCCGTCGTCAGGGCAGCTCGAAACGCCCGTACCACCTGCGGGAACAGGTGGTACGGGCGCCGCGCGGAGGTCGTCGCGGGGGTGGTCAGAAGCCTCGGTCGATCCACTCCCGGAGGTGCGGGGCCTCCGCACCGACGGTGGTCGTCTCACCATGTCCGGTGTGCACGACGGTGTCGCCGGGCAGCGTCAGCAGCCGGTCGCGGATCGAGTCGACGATGGTCGGGAAGTCGCTGTACGACCTTCCCGTCGCCCCTGGCCCGCCCGCGAACAAGGTGTCGCCGCTGAAGAGTGCCGTCAGGTCCGGCGCGTACAGACAGACCGCCCCGGGAGCATGGCCGGGAGTGTGCAGCACGGTCAGGTCGACACCCGCCACGGTGAGGACCTGGCCGTCGGCGAGTTCGCCGTCAGGTGTCCGGTCGGGGTGGGTCTGCTTCCACAGCGGCAGGTCGTCGGCGTGGAGCAGGATCGGGGCCCCCGTGCGCGCCGCCAGTTCGGGGGCGGCGTCGATGTGGTCGTTGTGGGCGTGTGTGCACACGATGGCCCGCAGGGTGCGCCCGCCGAGGGCCCCGGCGATCGCCTCGGCGTCATGCGCGGCGTCGATGACGACGGCCTCGTCGTCGTCGCCGACGATCCACACGTTGTTGTCGACGTCCCAGGTGCCACCGTCCAGGGAGAACGTCCCCGAGGTGACGAGATGCTCGATACGGGCGGCCATCAGAGCACCACCACCGAGCGCAGTACGTCACCACGGTGCATCCGCTCGAAGGCCTTCTCCACGTCGTCCAGCGCGATGGTCTCCGTGACGAAGGCGTCCAGGTCCAGGCGGCCCTGGAGGTACAGGTCGATGAGCATCGGGAAGTCCCGGGAGGGCAGGCAGTCGCCGTACCAGGACGACTTCAGCGCGCCACCGCGGCCGAAGACGTCCAGCAGGGGCAGCTCCAGCTTCATCTCCGGGGTCGGCACGCCGACGAGGACGACCGTACCGGCGAGATCACGGGCGTAGAAGGCCTGCTTGTACGTCTCCGGGCGGCCCACCGCCTCGATGACGACGTCGGCGCCGAAGCCGCCGGTCAGCTCGCGGATCGCCTC
>NZ_JBHVDX010000253.1:0-13834 GCF_042802555.1 Streptomyces sp. NPDC057474
CTGCCTTTCGGCGGCGTCGGCGAAAGCGGCATGGGCCGCTACCACGGCCGGTACTCCCTCGAGACGTTCAGCCACCTCAAGGCCGTCGCGGACGTGCCGCTCAACTAGGCCCGCACCTTCGTGGAGCAGGCTGTCCGATGGGCGATCGGCCGGTGGAAGTGCCTCAGGCCGGTGAGAATGAGGAGCGCTGAGATCGCTGTTCCCGCCACCGCCGGAAGCGCGTTCCAGGTGAAGCCGTGTATCGGTCCTCTTCGCGGGGGCGCGTCGAGGGAGTCGGTCGCGGCGCGGCCTGCAGACACCGATCTGTACCGACTCCGGCGGCGGCACCCATGACTTCGTCACCTGGCTGACTGCTGATCGTGCGCAAGGAGCGAACGCCCGTACTCCGGCGGGCAGTTGCGCTTGACCGACGCCGACGCCGACGGCATGCGGCTCTCACCGCGTTCGCCGCCAACACCACTCACACCCCGATCGCGGTCATGGAACCGCGTCACCGTCAGCGGGCCCACGCCTGCCCGAGGACCGCATCCGCGCCTCCGCCGGGACAGCGTGGACCCCCTGCGTCGCAAACCTTCATCCCGTTTCCCTCCGTATTGCAGAAAGAAACCCATGACTGTCAACACTTCAGAAGTTTCGCCCTTTCCGTCGCTTTTCTCCCCTGTCGCCCTCGGGAAGATCGAGCTCGCCAACCGCATCGTCATGGCCCCGCTGACCCGGGTCCGGGCCGGCTCCTCCGGCATCCCCGGGGACCTGATGGTCGAGTACTACCGGCAGCGGGCGAGCGTCGGAATGATCATCACCGAGGGCACCTACCCCGACCACGCGTCGCAGGGGTATGTCGGCGAGCCGGGCATAGCCACCGACGAGCAGGCGGCCGGCTGGCAGCGGGTGTTCGAGGCGGTGCACGCCGAGGGCGGCCGCATCGTCCTGCAGATCATGCACGCCGGCCGCGGCACCCACCCCGACATCAACGGCGGCCGCCGCATCCTCGCCCCCAGCGCGATCGCCATCGACAACAAGACGTTCACCGAGAAGGGCGAGCAGCCCTACCCCGTACCGGAAGCGATGACCACCGCAGAGATCCGGGCAGCCCTGGAGGACTTCGTCACCGCGGCCCGCCGGGCCATCGAGGCGGGAGCGGACGGCGTGGAAATCCACGGCGCCAACGGCTACCTGCTCCAGGAGTTCCTCTCCCCGGCGGCCAACCAGCGCACCGATGGATACGGCGGCTCGCCGCAGAACCGTGCCCGCTTCGTCGTCGAGGTCGTCACGGCGGTCGCCCAGGCCGTCGGTGCCGAGCGGGTCGGGCTGCGGATCTCGCCGGAGGTCGACCTCGGGGACGTCTTCGAGACCGACCGGGACGACGTCCTGGCCACCTACGGCACCCTGCTCGACCAACTGCGCCCGCTGGGCCTGGCCTACCTCTCCGTACTGCACACCGAGCCGGGCGGCGACCTTGTACAGGAGTTGCGGCGGCGCTTCGACGGCAAGCTGATCGTCAACAGCGGCCCCTTCGGGGGGCAGACCACCCGCGAGCAGGCGCTCCAGCAGATCGAGGCCGACCACGCCGATGCCGTGGTCGTGGGCCGGGCTCTCATCGCCAACCCCGACCTGGTCGAGCGCTGGCAGGGTGGCCACCCGGAGAACGAGCCGCGGCCGGAACTGTTCTACGGGCCGGGCGCGGAAGGCTACACCGACTACCCCTTCCTCGAAGCGGCTTGAGGCCCACGGTCACGCCTGTCCATGCGGCAGCCCCACTCACACATGGACAGGCGCCCGACCGGCGACACTGTGCCCGTCCCTTTGAGCCCGCGGTCACACCGGCGATCACCGGCTCGAGGACCGTCGGGTCCGTCAGGGCGGCGCACGTCCAGGCAGCGCAGGCGGAAACAGGGCTGCCCGGGTCCCGTGTCGTACGGTCTGATGTCGCGGCTGCCCACCCCGTCCGCAACGGATCTCACCGAACCCGGCGGTGCCGCCGGTACGGCCGAAAGATCTGAACCAATGCCGGGAATCAGGCCGCGACGAGCTCCTGCTCGCGGTCCGGCGTCTTGGCCTTGGGCTTCTTGTTCGGCAGCGAGAGCCGGAAGACCTTGCGCCACGCGGAGAACACCTGCTTGGGCAGCGGCCCGGTGACGTACTCCAGCTCGTACTTTTCGAACAGCGCGCGCACCTTCACCGCGACCTCGGCGTACCGGTTGCTCGGCAGGTCCGGGAACAGGTGGTGCTCGATCTGGTGCGACAGGTTGCCGGTCATGAAGTGCATGGCCCTGCTGCCGCTGATGTTCGCCGAGCCCATCATCTGGCGCAGGTACCACTGGCCGCGCGTCTCGCCCTTGATCGACCGGCGCTCGAAGACCTGCACGCCCTCGGGGAAGTGCCCGCACATGATCACCGAGTGGGTCCAGACGTTGCGGACCAGGTTCGCGGTGAACGTGGCGGCGAGCGTGGTGAGGAACGACGGGCCCGACAGCAGCGGGTGGATCACGTAGTCCTTGAGGACCTGCTTGCGGATCTTGCGGCCCACGGCCTTGGCCCGCGCGCGGAACTCCGGGTTGTTGCGGCGGCGCTTGTGCAGGTTCTTGCCGAGCTCCAGGTCGTACGCCGCGATGCCGTACTCGAAGAAGCAGGCGTTGAGGAAGTTCCACAGCGGCTGGCCGAGGTGGAACGGGTGCCACTTCTGGTCCTCGTCGACGCGCATGATGCCGTAACCGAGGTCGTTGTCCTTGCCGATCACGTTGGTGTACGTGTGGTGCAGCTCATTGTGCGAGTGCTTCCACTGCTCGGACGGCGAGACGTGATCCCACTCCCAGGTGGTGGAGTGGATCTTCGGGTCCCGCATCCAGTCCCACTGGCCGTGCAGGATGTTGTGGCCGATCTCCATGTTGTCCATGATCTTCGCCACGGACAGACCGGCGGTGCCGAGCAGCCACGCGGGCGGGAAGATCGAGAACAGCAGCACGCCCCTGCTGACCAGCTCGAGCTTGCGCTGTGCCGAGATGACCTTACGGATGTAGGCGGCGTCTTTCTCGCCGCGGCTTGCGATCACCTCGTCGCGGATCGCGTCCAGCTCGCGGCCAAGCTCCTCGATCTGCTCCGCGGTCAGGTGGGCGGTGGGGTCGATGGCGGTCAAGGTGCTCCTACCGTTCGATGTCGCAGGGGCCCGCCGCGGCGGACACACAGGTCTGGATGAGGACGCCCGGCTCGGCCTCGGTGATCTCGCCGGTGCGCAGGTCGCGGACGGAGCCCGCCTTGAGCGGCGTGACGCAGCCGAAGCAGATGCCCATGCGGCACCCGGAGGGCATGAGCACGCCGGCCTCCTCGCCGATGTCCAGCAACGGCGTGGCGCCGTCCGCGTCGACGGTCTTGCCGGTGGTGCTGAACGTGACCTCGCCACCGTTACCGTCGCCGGCGACGGCGATGCTGGGGCGGAAGCGTTCGGTGTGCAGGCGCTCTTGTACGCCGTGCTCGCTCCAGTGCTCTTCGGCGGCGTCGAGCAGGCCCGCGGGCCCGCAAGCCCAAGTCTCGCGCTCGGCCCAGTCGGGCACGAGTTCGTCGAGACGGGCGATGTCGAGCATGCCGTCTGTGGCGGTGTGCACCTCGGTGAGACGCAGCTTCTTGTCCGCGACCAGGTCGTGCAGTTCGTTGCGGAAGATCACGTCTTGTGGCTGTGGCGCGCAGTGGACCATGACGACGTCGTCGAACTCGGTGTCGCGCAGCATGCCCATCACGGGCGTGATGCCGCTGCCGGCCGTCAGGTAGAGCACCTTGGCGGGCTTGGCCTGCGGCAGCACGAAGTCACCGGTCGCCTGGTCGAGCTGGATCAGCGTGCCCGGTCTGGCCCTGCGGACCAGGTGGTTGCTGACCTTGCCGTCCGGGATCGCCTTCACGGTGATCGTGACGCGGCCGTCCTGGCGGTTTGTCGGCGAGGTGAGGGAGTAGGCACGCCACAGGCGCACCCCGTCGACGTCGACCCCGATCCGCACGTACTGACCGGCTGTGTGGCCGCGCCAGCCCCGTCCCGGCCTGATCACGACAGTCGCGGCGTCACCCGTCTCGGGGTGCACGGCCTCGATGCGCCCACGCAGGTCGGCGCCCGCACGCAGCGGGCTGACCAGGTCGAGGTAGTCCGACGGCAGCAGCGGCGTCGTGACCATCTCCAGCAGTTTCCACGCCCTGCTGCGGAGGGCTGTACTCGTCATGACTCCAGCTTGCTGCGCCTCAAGGCGTAAAGTCCTGACCGCAGGACGTAAATCTGGCTGGCTGAATTGTTCGCAGGGAATAGAAACGTGAGCCATGCAATCCGGAGGGCCAGCGAACTGGCCCTGGATGAGACGACGGTCACCGCACTTCGGGCCGCGCTGAAGACCACCGCCGACGAGGTCGTCCAGGCGATCATCGACGAGGTCCCTCCCTACGCCAACGCCCTTTCGGGCCACATGGGCGCCACCATCCGCCGAGCCGTCCGCACCGCCCTGGGGCACTACCTGGACCGCGCAAGCGGGAACGCCACAGGCGGCGACGCCGGTGACGCAGCCTACGAGCTGGGCCGCGGCGAGGTGCGCGACGGCCGTTCGATGGACGCCCTGCTCAGCGCCTACCGCGTCGGCGCCCGCGTGGCCTGGCGATGCCTGGCAGCGGGTGCCGTACCCGCAGGTCTGCCCGCCGCCGAGGTCGCCAAGTTCGCCGAGCTGACCTTCGCCTACATCGACGAGCTCTCCGCCGCGAGCGCCGCGGGCCACGCCGACGAACTGGCCGCCCGGGGCAGGGACCACGAGCGCCACCTGGAACACCTGGCCCGCGACCTCCTCGCCGGCGCGAGCCCGGACGTGCTGCTGGCCTCTGCTCAACGGGCCGGGTGGCAGCCTCCGGTTTCACTGACCGCGGTCCTGCTGCCCGCTGCCCAGGCCCGGCCTGCCTACCGCGCGCTCGACCCGAGCACCCTCGTCCTCGACGATCTGCCGGACGCCTTCGGTGTGCTGCTCGTCCCCGATGCCGACCGATCACATCTCTTGCGGCAGCTGACCGACCGCACCGCCGTGGTCGGCCCGGCCCGCCCGTGGACTCGTGCGTCCGCCTCGTACGCACGCGCCGCACGCGCGCGCTCCCTCTCCTCTGATATCCGCGACACCGAGGACCACCTGCCCGAGCTGGTGCTGAGCGCCGACGTGGACGCGTTCGCAGACCTGCGTGCCCGAGCCCTCGCACCGTTGCGGACCTTGCCTGTCGCGACCGCACGGCGGCTGGAGGAGACGTTGCGGGCGTGGCTGCTGCACCAGGGCAGGCGGGACGAGGTGGCGGCGGCGTTGTTCGTCCATCCCCAGACCGTCCGGTACCGGATGTCGCAGCTGCGGGAGCTGTTTCCGGATCTCGCATCGCCACACCGGGTCCTTGAACTGACGCTGGCGGTCGGTCTCTTGAACTGACGCTGGCGGTCGGTCTTCGGGTCAGCTGACGCGTACTTCGACCGTCCACGACCGCGTCCGCGAGCGGTCCAGGAATCGTGCCTCGTTCTCGGTGCCATCAGCCGGCTCATGCGGCCCGGGGAAGAGCGGTATCAGCCAGCTGAGACCGGGGGTTGATGTGAAGACCGGACAAGGCCTCGGGAAGCCCGTCGGGGGCGCTGTCTCTGAGAAGCGCGGTGGCGGATACGGCTCGACTGGATCCGGTGGACGATGCGCACCGGCCCGCTCATCGAGTATCTGGTCGGTGATCTGGGACGTTATGCCCTGGAAAACGGCTTTCATGTCGTCGTGGAGGGCGCTGTCCTGTCACGAGCTGACCCACGGGCGCGCGGCGGGCTGCAGCTGGGGGACCGGCGGGGCGGCCAGGTCGGGTCACCAGGGGCGGGGTGCCGAGCCGCTCGCGCCGGAAACCACCGTGGTTCTGCGACGGCCCCGTGCCTCCCTTCCGACAGGTCAACCGGACGACCGACCGGGCCGGCCTGGCACACCGCGCGAGGGATGATGGGGATGGAATGACGGAATGTGAGGTCAGGAGCTTTTATGGCGAAGCGGGTTCACCGACCCCGTGAGGACGCGGAGTTCAATTTCATCCTCGGGATGAGCGGAGTTCCGGTCCTCGCATACTTCACCGGGACATGGCCCAAGGCAATCGAGCCCTGCCGGGTGATGGACCTCGTCGTGGGTGGCATCGCCGACGACTACACAGGCCGCCTGACGGCCGTCCGCGCCGACATCACGCGTTGTCCGGCCGCAACCGAGCGATACGGGATCACCGGAGCCCCGTCCTACGTCCTGCTGAAGGAGGGAGAGGCGGTGGCGCACGGCACGGGGCCTATGACCATCGCCGAGGTACGGAAGTTCCTGGACGGCCACCTCTGAGCGGCCGCTGCGGCACGGGGCCGCGACGCCACACGTCTCGTCTATGGGAGCTGCGCCGCCTGAGACACCTTGGGGCTGAGACACCCCCACAGGTCACACAACGCCGTCGAGCACCACTGGACGATTCCCGAACTCGCCGGTCACATCCGGTCAACCTCGTTCCTACCGCCCTCAGTGCTCGCCGATCACGCCTCCGAGTTCGACGCCGACCTCACTGCCGAACTCGGCCGCCATACGGCCGACGACCGCCTCACCGAAACAGTCGACTTCGCCTACGAACTGGTCACTGGTCAGCTCCCGCGTGACCGCCAGGACATACATGGGTCACCGCGCTGAGGCGCTGCCCGGGACAGTGCCGACACGGAGAGTGACCGCACCCCACAATGTGCGCCGGCGCCGAGAACCCGGCACCACCCGCCGGAACACCAGACTCGTAGTGGCATGACCACGCGCATGCGTACTCTTTGCCTCCGCTTCGCCGCCCGTACGCCTCAGCTTGCTTGCATCGACGGTATGGACCACATCACGTTCCTCGTGGCAGTCGTCATCGTCACGGCCCTCGCCGTGGCCGCCTTCATCATCCTCATGTCGCGCCGCAACCCGGTACACGCGTCCAACGCCAACGAGACCCACGAGGTCAGTGTCCGCGGCGCGGTGCCGACAGAGGTCTCCACCGCCGCCTGAGCCGCCCGAGTCAGGGAGAGCGAGGAGAGTACGAACGATGCAGCTGGACTGGAGCGCCCTCGGCGAGGTCGCCGCGGTGAGTACCGGAGTCACGGTCGCAGTGGTCGTCGTCTTCGCCCTGGGTGTGCTGGGGCCGGCCCGCGCGGAAACCGCTCGCGAGGGCGACGGGGCACCGACGCGGTGGGGCTCGGCGTGGCCGGGCTGTGCTTCCTTGCGTGCGCCGCGGTGGCGTACGAAATCTATCTGATCGTGCCGCAGTTCCAATGATTCTCCCGGGGAGTAGAGATGACCCAACTGCTGAATGACATGCGCGTCGACTACAGCGACCACGACGACCCGGTACTGATCCGGCCCGACGGCAGTCCGGTGGACACCTGGCGGGAGAACTACCCGTACGCCCAGCGCATGGAGCGCGGGGAGTACGACTGGCACAAGCGGCTCCAGCAGATCGAGCTGCTGAAGCTGCAGAGCTGGATCAAGGAGTCGGGGCGCAGGCTGGTCGTCGTCTTCGAGGGGCGGGACGCGGCAGGCAAGGGCGGCACGATCAAACGCTTCACCGAGCATCTCAACCCGCGCGGCGCACGGGTGGTTGCCCTGGAGAAGCCGACCGAACGCGAGCGCGGGCAGTGGTACTTCCAGCGGTACGTCGAGCATCTGCCGACGGCCGGGGAGATCGTGCTCTTCGACCGGTCCTGGTACAACCGGGCCGGCGTGGAGCGGGTGATGGGCTTCTGCACGGACGACGAGTACCGGCGCTTCATGCGGCAGGCACCCGCCTTCGAGCGGATGCTCGTCGACGACGGCGTGGACCTGGTGAAGTTCTGGTTCTCGGTGTCGCAGGGCGAGCAGCGCACCCGCTTCACGATCCGTCAGGTCGATCCCGTACGGCAGTGGAAGCTCAGCCCGATGGACCTGGCCTCGCTGGACCGCTGGGACGACTACACCTCCGCGAAGGTCGCCATGTTCCGCGAGACGGACACCGAGCAGGCCCCGTGGACCGTGGTGAAGAGCAACGACAAGAAGCGGGCCCGCGTAGAGGCCATGCGCAGCGTGCTGGCGCGCTTCGACTACACCGGCAAGGACCACGAGGTGGTCGGCCGACCGGATCGGAGGATCGTGGGCGAGGCGGCGACCCTGCTGGAGGCCGGGGAGGACGACGACCTCCAGGACGGCTGGTAGGCGACCGTCAGGGGGAGCATCCCGCCGGCCTCCGCGAGTGAGGTCCGCCTAGGGTCAGTCGGCTGTTTCTCCCACACCAAGACATCTCCATCACCGCCGAGATCATCGCCCACGCCCACCGCGGCACGGGCCTGCCCCTGTCGCAGCGCACCGGGCCCGTCCACCGGCCCGTTGACGGAGCGCCCGGAGAAGATCTCAGGCGCCCGTCAGCCGGCGGACCGGGGTACCAGCCAGGAACGCGGTGATGTCCTCCACCGCTTCCGTGTAGAAGGTGCGGTAGTTCCGCTCGGTGACGTAGCCCAGGTGCGGCGTGGCGAGCACGTTCGGCAGGGAGCGCAGGGGGTCGTCGGCGGGGAGGGGCTCGGTCTCGAAGACGTCGAGGCCCGCTCCGGCGATCCAGTCCTCCCGCAGGGCGCGCAGAAGTGCCGGTCGGTCGACGATGGCGGCGCGGGAGGTGTTGATGAGGCGAGCGTGCGGGCGCATGGCGCGTAGTTCCGGCTCGCCCAGCAGGCCCCGGGTGCGGTCGGACAGGACGAGGTGGACGGACACGAAGTCGCTGTGGCGGAGCAGGTCCTCCTTGCTGTCGGCCAGTTGGGCTCCGGCTTCGGCCGCCCGCTCGGCGGTGAGGTTCTCGCTCCAGGCGAGGACCTCCATGCCGAAGGCGGTGGCGACGCGTGCGACCCGGGTGCCGATCTTGCCGAGTCCGAGCAGGCCCAGGGTGCGGCCGTGCAGGTCCTGGCCGACGGTGGACTGCCAGGGGCCGCACTCGCGCAGGGCCCGGTTCTCGGCGGTGATGTGCCGGGCGAGGCCGAGGAGGAGGGCCCAGGTCAGTTCGACGGGCGGGGTGGGGCTGCTCGCCGTACCGCACACGGCCACGCCCTGGGCCTGGGCCGCGGCGAGGTCGATGGAGGCGTTGCGCATGCCGGTGGTCACCAGCAGCCGCAGCCGGGGCAGTCGGCGCAGGAGGCCGGCGTCGAAGGGGGTGCGTTCCCGCATGATCACGACGATTTCGCAGTCGGCGAGTTCGGCCACGAGCCGGTCCCGGTCGGTGATGTTCTCGCGGAGAGTGCGCACCTCGACCTGACCGGCGAGGGGGCTCCAGTCCGCCAGAGTCAGAGCGGCGCCCTGGTAGTCGTCGAGCACAGCGCAGTGGAGGGTCATGCGGACAGTCTGCCTTTCATCGGTCCGCACGTCGGGTGCGGGGGCAGGTCGTCGATGACGACGGTGGCGGCCAGAGCCCCGAGCGGTGGCGCCAGCAGGTACACCGCCAGGAAGGGCGTGTCGCCCGCGAGCACGGCCGGGCCGAACCGGCGGACGGGGTTGGCGACTTCGCCAGAGCATCCTGAAGCCGCCCCGGCAGTCAGCGGCTCCGCCGGCGGCGATCAGTGCTCGTCGGCGGCCCGGTCTGAACCGGTTGAGCGCAGAAGTCGCTTGCCCCTCGCTCCGCTTGCGGTCGTAGGAGATCCGGAAGTCGGGGCGCCCAGTCACATAATGCCAACGGCTACCTCACCGCCCCCGGCCCCTGAGCGCACCGGTCCTCGCCCGCTGGAGCGCCGACGCCACCCGGTCGACCGCCTGATGCTCTGCTCCCCTGGCTCGACGGTGTCCCGCAGCGCCCGTCCCTCGGCGACCGACGCAGACCTTAACGCGGTCTTGACGCCTCCTGAGCCCGCTCCCCATAGCCCGGGCATCTCTCCTTGCTTACGCTGTTGCGGCGGTCCCCCGATGGCCGGAACCGTTCGTATCACCGCACGTCAGGAGCGTTCATGGCCGCCACGGAGGGCACCCGTACCAGCCGCCTGCAGGCGTGGATGCTGGAGGGCCTGTCCGACATGGGCAAGGGCGGCGGCCACACCGGACCGCACGCCGAGCCTCAGCCCGCGCACAAGGGCCAGCCCTGGTGGCGCGTGATGTGCCTGACCGGCGTCGACTACTTCTCCACCCTCGGCTACCAGCCCGGCATCGCGGCATTGGCGGCCGGCCTCCTCTCCCCCGTGGCAACCATCGTCCTCGTGATCGTCACCCTCGCGGGCGCCCTGCCCGTGTACCGACGGGTGGCGGAAGAAAGCCCCCGGGGCGAGGGCTCGATCGCGATGCTGGAACGCCTGCTGACCTTCTGGAAAGGCAAGCTCTTCGTCCTGACCCTGCTGGGCTTCGCGGCGACCGACTTCCTGATCACCATCACTCTCTCGGCCGCGGACGCCTCCACCCACCTGATCGAGAACCCCCACCTGACCGACGTCCTGCACGACAAGCAGCTCCTGATCACCCTCATACTCATCGCCCTGCTCGGCGCGGTCTTCCTCAAGGGCTTCCTGGAAGCCATCGGCGTCGCCGTGGCCCTGGTGGGCGCCTACCTCGCGCTGAACGTCGTGGTCGTGGTGACCGGCCTGTGGCACGTGATCACCGAGGGCCATGTCGTCACCGACTGGACGACCGCGCTGACCGCCGAACACGGAAACGTTCTGGCCATGATCGGCGTGGCTCTCCTGGTCTTCCCCAAACTCGCGCTCGGCCTCTCCGGCTTCGAGACCGGCGTGGCCGTCATGCCACACGTGCAGGGCGACCCGGGCGACACGGAGGCGAATCCGAAGGGCCGCATCCGGGACACGAAGAAGCTCCTGACCGCAGCCGCTGTGATCATGAGCGTCTTCCTGATCTGCACGAGCTTCATCACCACCCTCCTCATCCCGGAGAAGGAGTTCGAGCCCGGCGGCGACGCCAACGGCCGCGCCCTCGCCTATCTCGCCCACGACTACCTGGGCAACGCCTTCGGCACCATCTACGACGTCTCCACGATCGCCATCCTCTGGTTCGCCGGCGCCTCCGCCATGGCCGGCCTGCTCAACCTGATGCCCCGCTACCTCCCCCGCTACGGCATGGCCCCGCACTGGGCCCGCGCGGTCCGCCCCATGGTCATCGTCTTCACCCTCGTCGGCTTCCTCGTCACCTGGATCTTCGACGCGGACGTCAACGCCCAGGGCGGCGCCTACGCAACAGGCGTACTGGTCCTGATCAGCTCGGCGGCCATCGCGGTGACGATCGCCGCCCGCAAGGCCGGCCAGCGCAACTGGACCATCGCCTTCGGCATCATCTCGGCGGTCTTCCTCTACACCACCGTCCTGAACGTCATCGAACGCCCCGACGGTGTGAAGATCGGCGCCTGCTTCATCGCCGGCATCATCCTCCTCTCCCTCCTCTCCCGCCTCGCCCGCGCCTTCGAACTGCGCGTGACGAGCGTGGAACTGGACGACATGGCGGAACGCTTCGTACGGGACGCCGCCCACCGCAAGATCCGCTTCATCGCCAACGAGCCCGACAACCGCGACATCACCGAGTACCGCGAAAAGATCGAACAGATCCGCCACGACAACGACGTCCCCACACCCGAGGACTTCATCTTCGTGGAAGTCACGGTCACGGACCCCTCGGAGTTCGAAGCGGGCCTGACCGTCCGAGGCGACGTGATGCACGACCGCTACCGCGTACTGACACTGGAATCCTCCTCGATCCCCAACGCGCTGGCCGCCCTGCTCCTGCACGTCCGCGACACGACCGGCGCCATACCGCACATCTACTTCGAGTGGACCGAGGGCGGCCCCTTCGCCAACTTCCTCCGCTTCTTCCTCTTCGGCCAGGGCGAAGTCGCCCCCGTCACCCGAGAGGTCCTGCGCGAGGCGGAACGAAACCGCAGCCGACGCCCACGAGTGCACGTAGGCTGACCGGCCGCCCACGGCACCCGCCGGCACCGCCGAGCGCCGGAACTCTGGAAATTGCTGATATCTGGTCGATGAACAACACCGTCGCCCTGCTGCGCACCGAAGTCGGCCGTAACCCCCACGACAAACCCCTGACCGACCTCATCGGTGAACTCGTCACCCGCAGCGAGGACTTCCGTGCCGCCTGAGCCGGCACAACGTGCGCCTGCACTACAGCGGCCTGAAGCTGAAGCACTTCCACCGCCCGGTCGTCGGCGACCTCACTCTCGCTTCGACGCCCTGCGGCTGCCGACGCAGCCGACGCTGAGCCTGACGGTCATGACTGCGGAACCATGCTCGGTCCAGGAAGACACCTCAAGCTGCCGGCCGGCTGGGCAACCACCGACGAGGCACCGCCCAGTGAGGTTTCAGGCCAGCGAACCCTGCGAGATCCGCGGAACCTAACTCACTTCAAATCTGGTTTCAATGACCGATAGCTGCGGTTCGAACCTCGTCAGCCCCGAAAACACCCCGGCAAGAACGAGCACAAGCCAGTAGCTACCAGCATCGGCGAGGCTAGGACCAGCGGCAGGGCCGGGCTCGAACGGCCCGCATGTCAACAGGTGGCGCGAGGAGGGCGGAATGCGAGCGGTCCGGCTGACGCACTGGGGCGGCCCACCCGTGGTCACCGAAGCGGAACGCCCCGCACCGAGGGGCGAGGAGGTGCTGGTGCGGGTCGAGGCGGCCGGGCTGTGCGGCTCCGACCTGCACGTCCTCGCCGCGAAGCCCGACGCCCTGCCCTACCTGCCCCCCTTCACCCTCGGGCACGAGGTCGCCGGCCGGGTGGCAGAGCTGGGCCCGGACGCCATCGGGCCGCGGACCGGGGAGCGGGTGGTCGTGTACGGCCCCTGGGGCTGCGGGCGGTGCGGGCGCTGCGCGGCTGGCGCGGAGAACTACTGCGACCGACGCGCCGCGCGGGACGAGGCACGCACCGGGACCGGTGCCGGACTCGGGCGCGACGGCGGCCTGACCGACTTCCTGCTCGTGCCGTCCGGGCGCCTCCTGCTACCGGTCGGTGACCTCGACCCCACCCAGGCCGCCCCGCTCTCCGACGCCGGGCTCACCTCGTATCACGCCGTCACCGGAATCCGGCCGGCGCTCGCCGACGCTGGTGTCGGCGTCGGCGTCGGCGCGAGTGTGGTCGTCATCGGCATCGGCGGCCTGGGGCATCTGGCCGTCCAGATCCTCCGCGCCACCGCATCGGCCCAAGTGCTCGCGGTGGACATACGGGAGGAGGCGATCGCCCTCGCCGACGAGTGCGGCGCGCACTTCGGGACGGTCGTACGTGCAAACACGGCCGATGTCCTGCGGAAGCGGACCGCCCGCGCGGGCGTCGACGCCGTTCTCGACTTCGTCGGCACCTCCGCCACGCTCCGGTTGGGGCTGAGCGTCCTGCGGTCGGGCGGAGTCCTCTCCCTCGTCGGCAGCGGTGGCGGGGAACTGACGGTCCGCAAGCCGGGAGCACTCCCTCCGGGACTGCGGATCTCGCTGCCGTTCTGGGGCACACGGCCCGATCTGGAGCAGGTCGTGGCCCTCGCGCGCTCCGGTGCCGTCAGGGTCGCGACCCAGCGGTTCCCACTGTCCCGCGCCCTGGAGGCAATCGACACGCTCCGCTCCGGCGGGGTCCGTGGGCGGGCCGTACTGATCCCCGACTGAAACGAGCCGCAAAAGATCCTGAACCGAACTCAGGTTTCCTTGAAAGCCGGACATGGGCCTCGCCGACCGCGCCCCGGTGTGGAGGTGGAGGTGGACCGCCTCGGCCGGTGCGGACGAAGGACTAGTGATCTGGTTCGGAGATGCGTGAGCAGTAGCGGCAGATGCGGTCGAGGATCTGGTCGGCAGTCTTGGTCCATTTGAAGGGTCTGGCCT
>NZ_JBHVDX010000254.1:0-13707 GCF_042802555.1 Streptomyces sp. NPDC057474
GTCGTGTGCTTCGCTCACCGGCGCTTGCCGGGTGCCGCTCGGCGGCCTGTGCCCCGGCCCCGTCAGGGGCGCGGGGAACTGCGCGATCAGCCACGTACCGCCCGCAGTTTCCGGTCGGCCTTTCTCGGCAGACGCGGCGGTTATGCCTTACGCAGCCGGAAAGTCAGGCTCAGGCCTTCGTCCGTGAACGGTGTGCCGTATGTCTCGTCGGCCTCGCCGGAGGCGAAGTCCGTGGACAGGACTTCGTCCGCGATCAACTCCGAGTGCTCGGTCAGGGCTGCGGTGACCGCTGGGTCCGTTGCCGTCCAGCGGAGGGCGATACGGTCGGCCACGTCGAGGCCGCTGTTCTTGCGGGCCTCCTGGATCAGGCGGATCGCGTCACGGGCCAGGCCCGCCTGGCGCAGTTCCTCCGTGATCTCCAGGTCGAGGGCTACCGTGGCGCCCGAGTCGGAGGCAACCGACCAGCCCTCACGCGGGGTCTCCGTGATGATGACCTCGTCGGGGGCGAGGGCGATGGTCTCGCCGTCGACCTCGACCGAGGCGGTGCCCTCGCGGAGGGCGAGGGACAGGGCGGCCGCGTCGGCACCCGCCACGGCCTTGGCGACCTCCTGGACTCGCTTGCCGAATCGCTTGCCGAGGGCGCGGAAGTTGGCCTTGGCGGTCGTGTCCACCAGGGAGCCGCCGACCTCGGAGAGCGAAGCGAGCGAGCTGACGTTCAGCTCCTCCGTGATCTGCGCGTGCAGTTCGGTGTCCAGGGAGTCGAAGCCCGTCGCGGCCACCAGGGCGCGCGAGAGGGGCTGGCGGGTCTTGACGCCCGACTCCGCGCGCGTGGCGCGACCCAGCTCCACCAGGCGGCGGACCAGAACCATCTGCTTCGACAGCTCGGGGTCGATCGCGGAGAGGTCGGCCTCCGGCCAGGAGGCAAGGTGCACGGACTCGGGGGAGCCCGGGGAGACCGGCACGATCAAATCCTGCCAGACCCGCTCGGTGATGAACGGGGTCAGCGGGGCCATCAGCTTCGTGACCGTCTCGACGACTTCGTGCAGGGTGCGCAGCGCGGCCTTGTCGCCCTGCCAGAAGCGGCGACGCGACCGGCGTACGTACCAGTTGGACAGGTCGTCGACGAACGCCGAGAGGAGTTTGCCGGCGCGCTGGGTGTCGTAGGCCTCCAGGGCCCCGGTCACCTGGTCGGTGAGGGCGTGGAGTTCGGACAGCAGCCAGCGGTCCAGGACCGGGCGGTCGGTCGGGGCCGGATCCGCCGCGCTGGGCGCCCAGTTGGACGTGCGGGCGTACAGGGCCTGGAAGGCGACCGTGTTCCAGTAGGTGAGGAGCGTCTTGCGGACGACCTCCTGGATGGTGCCGTGGCCCACGCGGCGGGCCGCCCATGGGGAGCCGCCGGCCGCCATGAACCAGCGGACCGCGTCGGCGCCGTGCTGGTCCATCAGCGGGATCGGCTGCAGGATGTTGCCCAGGTGCTTGGACATCTTGCGGCCGTCCTCGGCGAGGATGTGACCGAGGCACACGACGTTTTCGTACGAGGACTTGTCGAAGACCAGGGTGCCGACGGCCATCAGCGTGTAGAACCAGCCGCGGGTCTGGTCGATGGCCTCGCTGATGAACTGGGCCGGGTAGCGGGACTCGAAGAGTTCCTTGTTCTTGTACGGGTAGCCCCACTGCGCGAACGGCATCGAACCCGAGTCGTACCAGGCGTCGATGACCTCCGGGACGCGGGTCGCCGTCGTACCGCAGCCGTCCTGGGGGCATGTGAAGGTGACCGCGTCGATGAACGGGCGGTGCGGGTCCAGCTCCGACTGGTCGGTGCCGGAGAGCTGGGTCAGCTCCTCGCGGGAGCCGACGCAGGTGAGGTGACCCTCCTCACAGCGCCAGATCGGCAGCGGGGTGCCCCAGTAGCGGCTGCGGGAGAGCGCCCAGTCGATGTTGTTGTTCAGCCAGTCGCCGAAGCGGCCGTGCTTCACCGAGTCCGGGAACCAGTTGGTCTTCTCGTTCTCCTGGAGGAGACGGTCCTTGACGGCGGTGGTGCGGATGTACCAGGACGGCTGCGCGTAGTAGAGGAGCGCGGTGTGGCAGCGCCAGCAGTGGGGGTAGCTGTGCTCGTACGGGATGTGCTTGAAGAGCAGGCCGCGCTGCTGGAGGTCCTCGGTGAGCTGTTCGTCCGCCTTCTTGAAGAAGACGCCGCCGACGAGGGGGACGTCCTCCTCGAACGTGCCGTCCGGGCGGACCGGGTTGACCACCGGCAGGCCGTACGAGCGGCAGACCTTGAGGTCGTCCTCACCGAAGGCGGGGGACTGGTGGACCAGGCCCGTACCGTCCTCGGTCGTCACGTATTCCGCGTTCACCACGAAATGGGCGGGCTCGGGGAACTCCACGAGCTCGAACGGACGTTGATAGGTCCAGCGCTCCATTTCGGCGCCGGTGAAGGTCTGGCCGGTGGTCTCCCAGCCCTCGCCGAGCGCCTTGGCGACGAGCGGCTCGGCGACGACGAGCTTCTCCGTGCCGTCCGTGGCGACCACATAGGTGACCTCGGGGTGGGCGGCGACCGCGGTGTTGGACACCAGCGTCCACGGCGTGGTCGTCCACACCAGGAGCGCGGCCTCACCGGCGAGCGGACCGGAGGTGAGTGGGAAACGGACGTACACCGAGGGGTCGACGACCGTCTCGTAGCCCTGCGCCAGCTCGTGGTCCGACAGGCCGGTGCCGCAGCGGGGGCACCAGGGGGCGACGCGGTGGTCCTGGACGAGCAGGCCCTTGTTGAAGATCTCCTTGAGCGACCACCAGACGGACTCCACGTACTCGGGGTCCATGGTCCGGTAGGCGTCGTCGAGGTCGACCCAGTAGCCCATGCGGGTCGTCAGCTCGGTGAAGGCGTCGGTGTGCCGGGTCACGGAGTCACGGCACTTGGCGTTGAACTCGGCGATGCCGTACGCCTCGATGTCCTTCTTGCCGTTGAAGCCGAGCTCCTTCTCGACCGCGAGCTCCACGGGGAGGCCGTGGCAGTCCCAGCCGGCCTTGCGGGCCACGTGGTAACCGCGCATCGTGCGGAAGCGGGGGAAGACGTCCTTGAAGACGCGCGCCTCGATGTGGTGGGCGCCCGGCATGCCGTTGGCGGTGGGCGGGCCCTCGTAGAACACCCACTCGGGGCGGCCCTCGGACTGCTCCAGGCTCTTGCTGAAGATCTTCTGCTCGCGCCAGAAGTCGAGCACCGCGTGCTCGAGCGCGGGCAGATCGACCTGGGCGGGCACCTGGCGGTACGTCGGCTCTGTCATGAGCGGGCTTCCTCCAACGGACTTGCTGCCTTCCGTCGGAGGGACGAGAGCTTCGATCCTTCGTACGCCGTGTGCGGCGCGCTCCCGCGGTACCACCCTCCTTGGCTCCCCTGTGCGCCGTACGCGCCGGTGAGCCCCCTCATTGAGGTCGCGATACCGGCTCTACTCGCCGCGCCTCACGGACTGCGGCTTTCTTCCGGCGGCTCCGGGGTGATCTTCACGTCGCGCTCGCCCCCGGGCTTCCACCGTCCCCGGGTCGCTCTGGGCTGCGTACGACGCTACTCGTCCCCATCCACGCTTTTCGCTCCGCCCAGTGTACGGCGCCGCGCGGACGGCGGCCGACCGGTTTTCCGGTGGCCGTGGGAGGGGTGCGGCGAGGCTTTCGGCGCGCCTGTCGGGCGGGGGCGCTATGACCTGCGCGGTGACCCGAATGGAGCGGGTCGGGCGTCCGGATCCTGGGACTCCCGGCGCGGTGGAATACCCGGCGGGGAGCTGGGCACAACGCTTGCAGGCTCGCCGCGCGACGGTCGTGGGACGGGTGGAATGGGTGGTCTGCCCCGTTGCCGCGGGACTCAGGTCGATTTATCGTCCCAGCACGATTCGCGTGCAAGATCACAATATGTGAAGGGGCCGCGGCCATGGTGGCGAAGAAGACCGCCGTACAGCAGTCGGCGTCCGGTAGATCCACGGTGGCCTCCGGCGGCGGAGACGAGGGTGCGAAGGCCGCGGAGGTGAAGGCGGCCGGCAAGAAGAGGGTGGCGAAGAAGGCGGTGGCCAAGAAGGCCGCGGCCGAGAGGACGGTCGTCAACAGGACGGCCGCAGAGAAGGCGGTGGTGGCCGAGGAGACGGTGGCGGAGAAGGCCGCCGCCGGGAAGGGCGAGGCCGCGCAGGGGGGCGCCGGGAAGCGCGCCTCCGCGAAGGGCGCGGTCAAGAAGAGCACCACGAAGAGCACCTCTGCGAAGAAGAGCACGGTCAAGAAGGCGGGCGCGGCCGAGGCCGCCGAGACGACGGGAGCCACGACGGTGGTTGCGAAGAACACTCCTGGTACGGCTACGGCGGCGAAGAAGCCCTCCGCCGTCCCCAAGGCACGGCCCGCCGCGGTGGAGCCCGGCGAGCTCGCGGTACGCCCCGGTGAGGACCCCTGGAGCCCGGACGAGGTGGCCGAGGCCCGGACGGAGCTGCAGTCCGAGGCGATGCGGCTGCGGACCGAGCTGGAGGCCTCCGAGCGGTCGCTCACGGGCCTGATGCGGGACTCGGGGGACGGTGCGGGCGACGACCAGGCCGACACCGGGGCGAAGAACATCACGCGCGAGCACGAGTTGTCGCTCGCCCACAACGCGCGCGAGATGCTCGACCAGACCGAGCGCGCCCTGGAACGGCTCGCCTCGGGCACGTACGGGCTCTGCGAGAACTGCGGCAATGCGATCGGAAAGGCACGGATGCAGGCCTTCTCCCGGGCCACGCTCTGCGTGGAGTGCAAGCAGAAGCAGGAACGCCGCTAGTGATCGTCGCCTGAGCCCCTGGTCCGCGCAGGTCGTGTCGTACCTTTGTCCTCAGTCAGGAACCTAGGTTGAGGGACTCACGTGGCAGAGGCGGAGCGCATCATCGGTACGCCGGACATTCCAGACGCGGCGGGGGCCGACCCGGAGCAGTCCGACGGCGAGAACGGTGCCGTGGCGGAGCAGGCCGACGCGGCCGCGCGGCCGCGCGGCAAGCGCCGTATCGCCGTGCTGTTCGGGGTCGCCGCGCTGGCGTACGCGCTCGACCTCGTCAGCAAGATGATCGTGGTCGCGAAGCTGGAGCACCACGAGCCGATCGAGATCATCGGGGACTGGCTGAAGTTCGAGGCGATCCGCAACGCGGGCGCGGCCTTCGGCTTCGGCGAGGCCTTCACGATCATCTTCACGGTGATCGCGACGATCGTGATCGTGGTGATCGCCCGGCTCGCCCGCAAGCTCTACAGCCTGCCCTGGGCGATCGCGCTCGGCCTGCTGCTCGGCGGCGCGCTGGGCAACCTCACCGACCGGATCTTCCGTTCGCCGGGCGTCTTCCAGGGCGCGGTCGTCGACTTCATCGCGCCCAAGGGCTTCGCGGTGTTCAACCTCGCGGATTCGGCCATCGTGTGCGGCGGCATCCTGATCGTGCTGCTGTCGTTCCGGGGGCTCGACCCGGACGGGACCGTCCACAAAAACTGAGGGCGGGCGTCCGACGGCTCGGGCCGCGGGGTTTTCCACAGGCGCGGTCGGGCGTGTCGTGGCGGTCCGGCATACTCGACGGGTGAGCACCATTCCCGAGATCCGTACCCTGCCCGTGCCCGACGGCCTGGAGGGCGAGCGTGTCGACGCCGCCATCTCCCGCATGTTCGGCTTCTCCCGTACCAAGGCGGCCGAGCTCGCCGCCGCGGGGAAGGTCACGGTCGACGGGTCGGTGGTCGGCAAGTCGGAACGGGTGCACGGCGGGGCCTGGCTGGAGGTCGAGATGCCGCAGGCGGCCGCGCCGGTGCGGATCGTCGCCGAGCCGGTCGAGGGCATGGAGATCGTGCACGACGACGACGACGTGCTCGTGGTCGTCAAGCCGGTCGGCGTGGCCGCGCACCCCAGCCCCGGCTGGTCCGGGCCGACCGTCATCGGCGGGCTCGCCGCCGCCGGGTACCGGATCTCGACGTCCGGCGCCGCCGAGCGCCAGGGCATCGTGCACCGGCTCGACGTGGGCACCTCGGGCCTCATGGTGGTCGCCAAGTCGGAGTACGCGTACACGTCCCTGAAGCGCCAGTTCAGGGAGCGGACCGTCGACAAGCGGTACCACGCGCTGGTCCAGGGCCACCCCGATCCGACGAGCGGCACCATCGACGCGCCCATCGGACGGCACCCCAACCACGACTACAAGTGGGCCGTCATCGCCGAGGGCAAGGCGTCGGTCACGCACTACGACCTGGTCGAGGCGTTCCGGGCCGCCTCCCTGCTCGACATCAAGCTGGAGACCGGGCGCACCCACCAGATCCGCGTCCACATGTCCGCCCACCGGCACCCGTGCGTCGGCGACCTGACGTACGGCGCCGACCCGACGCTCGCCAAGCGGCTCGGCATCACCCGCCAGTGGCTGCACGCCGTACGGCTCGGCTTCGAGCACCCCGGGGACGGGAGCTGGGTCGAGTTCGAGAGCGACTACCCCGCGGATCTACAGAAGGCGCTCGACAAGGTGCGGGAGGAGACGTACGCGTGAGTCCCGTGCCGGTGTCCCATGTGGTGCGCGTCGCCGATGATCCCGGCGACCGCGAGGCGTGCTTCGCGGTGCGCAAGGAGGTCTTCGTCGTCGAGCAGGGGGTGCCGGAGGACCTGGAGTACGACGCGTACGACGCCGGGGCCGTGCACGTGCTCGCCGTCCGGGACGACGGGGTGCCCGTCGGGACCGGGCGGCTGCTGTACGGGGAGGCCGCCGCCGGCAAGACCGGTGGAGTCCCCGGTGTGGGGTCGCTGGGGCGGCTCGCGGTAGTGCGGGAGGCCCGGGGGCTGGGCGTCGGGGTCGCGCTGGTGCGGGGCATCGAGCAGGCGGCGCGGGAGCGTGGGCTGACCGGGGTGGACCTGGGGGCGCAGACCCATGCGCTGGGGTTCTACGAGCGGCTGGGGTATGTGACGTACGGGGCGGAGTTCCTGGACGCGGGGATACCTCATCGGGCGATGCGGCGGAGCCTGTAGGGCCGGGTACGGGGTTGCTCCTGGGCCGGCACCGCCGGTAGCGCCGTTGTGGTCGCTCGCCGTCGCGGCGGATCGAGAGGGCCGGCGGAGAAGAGAGCGGGCCTGTGGACGGGGGGGGGCGGCGCGTCGAAGAGGGCGTGGTGCGTCAGGGGGCAGGCGGGCGGCAGTGGCGTACGTCTGGGCGCAGGAGCCGCTGTACGTCGTCTCGTACTGGCCGATGGGGGCGACGGAGCTGGGGAGGCCGTGGGCGAAAAGTGTGGGACGGGCGGGGCGTGGCAGGCTGGGGGCTGTTGAGGTGAGCGTCTAGGTCCGTTCGGAGTGCTGAGCGTGGATCAGTTGGCCCTGTTTTTCGTGTTGTTGGTCGGGGCCGTGGTCAGTGTGCCGGTGGGGGAACGGCTGAAGCTGCCCGCGCCGGTGCTGATGACGTTGCTGGGCATCGCGCTCGCCGTGCCCGGGTTCGTGCCCAATGTGGAGATCCCGCCGGAACTCATCCTGCCGCTGCTCTTGCCGCCGCTGCTGTACGCGGCGGTGCGCCGGACGTCCTGGCGGCAGTTCACGGCGAACCTGCGGCCGATCCTCCTGCTGGCCGTGGCGCTGGTGTTCGTGACCACCGCCGCGGTGGCCGCCGTGGCGAATGCGATCGTGCCCGGGCTGCCGATAGCGGCGGCCGTGGCGCTCGGCGCCCTCGTCGCGCCGCCCGACCCGGTGGCGGCGACGGCCGTGGCGGGACAGCTCGGGCTGCCGCGTCGGCTGGTGTCGATCCTGGAGGGCGAGGGTCTCTTCAACGACGTGACGGCCATCGTGCTCTACCACGTGGCCATCGCGGCCGCCGTCAGCGGATCCTTCTCGTGGCCTCGCGCCGCGCTCCAGCTCGTGCTGTCGGCCGTAGTTGCCGTCGTCGTGGGGGTCGCGCTCGGCTGGGCCGCCAACAAGCTGATGGACTTCCTTGAGGACGCGACGCTGCAGATCGGGCTGACCCTGCTCGTGCCGTACGCGTCGTACGTGATGGCCGAGGAACTGCACGGGTCCGGGGTGCTCGCGGTGCTCACGACCGCGTTGTTCCTCGCGGAGTACGCGCTCGGTGCGGACGACGTCCTGACGCGGCTCGCCGGGCACACCGTCTGGGACGTCGTGGACACGCTGGTCACCGGTGTCGCCTTCGGGCTGATCGGGCTGGAGCTGCACAACGCCATCCGGACGGCGTCCGGGCGGTGGGGCGAGATGCTCGGCTGGGCGGCGGCGGTCGTGGTCGTCGTCGTGCTCGTACGGCTGGTGTGGTTGCTGCCGGCCGCGTGGCTCGCGCGGCGGTTGCACGCGAAGCGGGACTACGACGAGGAGATCCCGATGTCGTGGCGCGAGACCGTGGTGATGTGGTGGTCGGGGATGCGGGGGGTGGCGTCCGTGGCGCTGGCGCTCGCGATTCCGCTGGAGACGGACAGCGGGGCGCCGTTCCCCGACCGGGACGAGATCGTGTTCATCGCGTTCGGGGTGATCATGGCGACGCTGGTGCTTCAGGGGCTCACCCTGCCGTGGCTGGTGCGGCGGTTGGGGGTGCGGGCGGACGAGGGGGCCGAGAAGGAGTTCGAGAAGGCGTTGGCCGTGCGGGCGGCGAAGGCGGCGAAGCGGCGGCTGAAGGAGATCGAGGAGGTGGAGGAGCTGCCGGAGGAGATGTCCGAGCGGTTGCTGCGGCGGGCCTTCGAGATCGGGGTGCGGATCAGTCCGGAGGTGGGGGAGGAGGAGCGGCGGGAGGGGCATGAGCAGCGGGTGCGGCGGCTTCGGAGGATGCGGCGGATCCAGGGGGAGATGTTGAGTGCGGCCCGGCATGAGGTGTTGGCCGCGCGGAGTGAGCCGGGGGCGAATCCCGAGGTGGTGGATCGGGTGCTTCGGCACTTGGATGTGCGTAGTTTGCGGTGAGTTGTCGGGTGCGGGGTGGTGGGGGTGCTCGTTGTTGGGTCTCCCGCCCGCGCACCGCCCGTTACTCCCTGGTGGAGACGTGCGGGTCTCCTGTGGGGGTTGAGCGCCGTTGGCGGCTGCGGACCGTGGGTGGTCGTTCGCGGGCTGGGGCTGGGGCTGGGGGGGGGAGGGGTAGGGGTGTTTGGGGTGGTGCTTGGTTGTGTTGCTCCTTCGTGAAGAGTGCGTGGCGTGTGCAAGGTGCTTGTGGGGTGGGGGAGTTGGGGGTTTGTAGGGTCGCGGGTATGGCTCGCAATGTGGTGATCAGCGGTGGTGGGACGGGGATCGGGCGTGCGGCGGCGGGGGTGTTCGCGGCCGGTGGGGATCGGGTGTTGCTCGTCGGGCGACGGGTGGAGGTGTTGGAGAAGGCCGGGGTGGCCGGGGCGCTCACGTATGCGGCCGACCTCGCCGACGCGGGGAGTGTGCGGGGGGTCGCCGATTTCGTCGCTGCGGAGTTCGGGACCGTGGATGTGCTGATCCACAGTGCCGGGGGGAACGGCGGGCTGGAGCCCGGCGTGGACGCGGGTGATCCGTTGGAGGGCGTCGCGTACGACTGGGGCGTCAACTTCCGGCAGAACACCCTGACCGCGGTGCTGCTCACCGAGGCGTTGAGGGAGCGGTTGGCCTCGCCGGGTGGGCGGGTGCTCTTCCTGTCGTCGATCGCGGCGTATCGGGGGTCCGGGAGCGGGGCGTACGCCGCGTCGAAGGCGGCGCTGCACCCGTACGCGTTCGACCTGGCAAGGGAGTTCGGGCCGCGCGGGATCACGGTGAATGTCGTGGCGCCCGGCTATGTGGAGGACACCGAGTTCTTCGGCGGTTCGATGGAGGAGACGCGGCGGGCCCGGCTCGTCGCGGAGACCTCGACGGGCCGGGCCGGTACGCCGGCGGACGTCGCCGACACGCTGCACTGGCTCGCGTCACCCGGCGCCGGACACGTCACCGCGCAGATCGTCCAGGTCAACGGGGGTGCGGAACGCGGCCACTGAGGCGCCACGGCGACAGCCTCTCCGGAGCGCCTTCGCGGCCCTCCGAACCAGCGCTGTGGTCCGTCCGGCCATCGCTGAGGTTCCCGTGCGGGGCCCGGGTCCGCTGTTCTTGCCCGGGCCCGCGCACAGCCTTGCCTCATTCCCTGCCGGTCGACCTCGGCGGCTCGTGGACGCGGCCTCGCGTGGTGCGGGGGGACAGGCCGTTGGGGTGGGCGTCGGGATGGGTCGGGGGGAGGACCGCGTCGGCGGTGTTGACGCGGGGGAGGGCATAGGGGTGGCTCTCGGTGAGCCAGTGGATGAGTTGTTCGCGGACGGTGACGCGGACGGTCCACAGGTCGTCCGGGTCCTTGGCGGTGACGAGGGCGCGGACCTCCATGGTGGAGGGGGTCGAGTCGGTGACGGTCAGGTCGTAGTGGCGGCCGTCCCAGGCGGGGCAGGAACGGAGGATGTCGCGGAGCCGGTCGCGCATCGCGGGCAGCGGCGCGGCGTGGTCGACGTGGAGGAAGACCGTGCCGGTCATCTGGGAGCCGCCGCGCGACCAGTTCTCGAAGGGCTTCGAGGTGAAGTACGACACCGGCATTGTGATGCGGCGCTCGTCCCAGGTGCGGACCGTCAGGAAGGTGAGGGTGATCTCGTCGACCGTGCCCCACTCGCCCTCCACCACGACCACGTCACCGAGGCGGACCATGTCGCCGAAGGCGATCTGCAGCCCGGCGAAGAGGTTGCTCAGCGTGGACTGCGCGGCGATACCGGCGACGATGCCCAGGAGTCCGGCCGAGGCCAGCAGTGAGGTGCCGGCCGCGCGCATCGCCGGGAAGGTCAGCAGCATCGAGGC
This sequence comes from Streptomyces sp. NPDC057474, assembly GCF_042802555.1. Lineage (NCBI taxonomy): Bacteria > Bacillati > Actinomycetota > Actinomycetes > Kitasatosporales > Streptomycetaceae > Streptomyces > Streptomyces sp. NPDC057474. The sequence goes on from NZ_JBHVDX010000254.1 coordinate 10,751, forward strand.
CACGGCCACCACACCGACGATCGCCGCGACCACCCGTGTGATCAGCGTCACCTGGGTCCGCACCCGGCGCACCCGGGCCGGATCGCGGTGGGCGCGGGCGTAACGGCTGTACGTCGTCTCCACTATCGCCGCCGCGATCCGGATCACCAGCCAGGCCGTCGCGCCGATCAGGACCAGCGTCAGGACGCGGCCGATGGCGGTCCGGTGCTGGTCCAGCAGTTGCGCCTCGTCGTACGACGCTCTGAGGAAGGCCGCGCACAGGACCAGCTGGTAGGGGATGCGGCCGCGGCGCAGCAGGCCCCACAGAGGTGTCTCGTGGTGCCGCTGGTCCGCCTTGCGCAGCAGCAGGTCGGTCGTCCAGCCGATGAGCAGCGTGAGGACGACCGAGCCACCGATGACGATCAATGGGCGGAGTAGATTCTCCATGCCTTCGAACGTAACCGGCCGCGCGGGGTCATGAACATGTGACTTCGGCCGCCCTCGGGGTACGGGCGCCGGGGCCCGTTGTCAGACCCGGCTGGCACCATGGCCTCATGAACATCATGCTCTTCCACTCGACCTACGGGTCGCGGCCGGCGGTGCGCGAGGCCGCGGACCGGCTGCGCGCCGCCGGACACGAGGTGTGGACCCCCGACCTCTTCGACGGACGGACGTTCGACACGGTCGAGGAGGGCATGGCCTTCAACGAGGAGCTGGGCAAGGAGGAGCTCCTCAAGCGGGCGGTCCTGGCCGCCGCGCCCTACTCGGAGCGAGGACTCGTCTACGCCGGGTTCTCCTTGGGCGCCGCGACCGCGCAGACCCTGGCCCTGGGCGACAAGAACGCGCGCGGGCTACTGCTTCTGCACGGCACGTCGGACATCGCCGCCACCGCGTCCGTGGACGACCTGCCCGTCCAGCTGCACGTCGCCGAGCCCGACCCCTTCGAGCCGGACGACTGGCTGAGCGCCTGGTACCTCCAGATGCGCAAGGCCGGCGCCGACGTCGAGGTCTACAGATACGCCGGTGCCGGTCACCTCTACACCGACCCCGGACTGCCCGACTACGACGAGGAGGCCGCCGAGGCCACCTGGCGGGTGGCCCTCGGCTTCCTGGATTCCCTCTGATCTTTGAGACCTGCGCGGGGGCGTACGGGGGTTGTACGGAGTCGTACGGGCGTTACACGGGGTCGTACGTCCGCTCCACCTTCTGCGTCCCGCTCCGCGTCCGGTACGAGCGCGCCCACGACGACGTCGCGTCTGCCTTCGTGCGGTCGGAGAGGACGTAGAAGTCCATCTGCGCCCGCGCGGCGGTGATGTCCAGGACGCCGTAGCCGTGCCGGTCGGTGTCGACCCAGTGGACGTGCCGGTTGGCGGCGCGGATCAGCGGGGAGGCCAGCGCGGAGACGGTGCCCTCGGGGACCTTGACGAGGTCGTCGAGGTTGTCGGAGGTGACCGACGTGACCACGAACTCGGTGGCGGCGGAGGCCGACAGCGGGTACGTACCGGCGTTGACCGGCACGTCGTTCGCCCACGCCATGTGGATGTCCCCGGTGAGGAAGACCGTGTTGCGGATCGCGTTCTCCCGCAGGTGGGCGATGAGTTCGCGGCGGTCGTCGGTGTAGCCGTCCCACTGGTCGGGGTTGAGGGCGAGGCCCTCCTTCGGCAGACCCAGCAGCTCGGCGAGGGGCTCGAAGAGGTCGGCGGTGAGGTTGCCGAGGGCGAACGGCGCGATCATCACCGAGTTGCCGACCAGGCGCCAGGTCGTGTCGGAGGACTTCAGCCCGGCCTTCAGCCAGTCGAGCTGGGCCCGGCCGGTCAGCGTACGGTTCGGGTCGTCGACCTCGCCGTGGCCGATCCCCACCTGCTGCGAGCGGAAGGACCGCAGGTCCAGCAGCGAGAGGTCGACGAGCTTGCCGAAGCGTAGCCGGCGGTAGGTGGTGCCCGCGATCGCCGGGCGCACCGGCATCCACTCGAAGTACGCCTGTTTGGCCGCCGCCTGCCGGGCCGCCCAGGTGCCCTCCGTGCCCTCGGTGTGGTTCTCGGCGCCGCCCGACCACGCGTCGTTGGCGATCTCGTGGTCGTCCCAGATGGCGACGACCGGCGCGGCCGCGTGCAGGGCCTGCAGGTCCGGGTCGGTCTTGTAACGGGCGTGCCGGACACGGTAGTCGGCGAGGGAGACGATCTCGTGGGCCGGCGCGTGCGGCCGTACGACCTTGTCGCGGGTGCCGTACTCGCCGGTGCCGTACTCGTAGATGTAGTCGCCGAGGTGCAGCCAGGCGTCCAGGTCGCCGCGCGCGGCGAGATGGCGGTAGGCGGCGAAGTGGCCGCCCTCCCAGTTGGCGCAGGAGACCACGCCGAAGCGCAGGCCGGTCGTGGCGGCGTCGGCGGCCGGGGCGGTGCGGGTGCGGGCGGCGGGCGAGTCGGTGGCGCCGGCCGAGAAGCGGAACCAGTAGTTCGTGGCGGGCGCGAGGCCGCGTACGTCCGCCTTGACGGTGTGGTCGGAGGCGGCGGTCGCGGTCGTCGAGCCCTTGGCGACGATGTTCGTGAACGCCTTGTCCAGGGCGACGGCCCAGCCGACCTCGACGTCCGGGCCGAGACCGGATCCGGGTATCGCGGCGGCGGTGGGCGTCACCCGGGTCCACAGCAGGACACCGTCGGGCAGCGGATCACCGGAGGCGACGCCGTGCAGGAAGGCGGGGGACTCGGCCGCCCTCGCCGGGATTGCGGCGGCCAGCGGTGCCGCGAGGACGGCTCCGGCCGCGGCCACCTTGACGACCGTACGGCGGCTCGGGGCGGACGAACTCGTGGGCTGGGCGGGAGGATTGTGGCTGGAGTGAGGTCTGCGATCGGTCACGGCCGATGAGATTACTGATCGGTAGGGGCGGGGGTAAGACAGAAGCCCAAAATCCGCTCGATGTTCAGGTGGTCGTGCGTTGTTCGTCGGCCGGAGAGCGGCGCGGCGCGGCTCCCGGCCGCCAC
>NZ_JBHVDX010000255.1:0-13367 GCF_042802555.1 Streptomyces sp. NPDC057474
CGGCCGGAGTGACCACCACCGGATCGGCGACGACGGCCGGAGTGACCACCACCGGATCGGCGACGGCTGCCGGGGTGACCACCGCCGGGTCGGCGACGGCAGCCGGGGTGACCACCGCCGGGTCGGCGACGGCAGCCGGGGTGACCACCGCCGGGTCGGCGACGGCAGCCGGAGTGACCACCGCCGGGTCGGCGACGGCAGCCGGAGTGACCACCGCCGGGCCGGCGACGCCTACGGTGCGAAAACCGGAGATCAGCGGCTTTCTGACGGTCGTCAACAAGGCGCGGGCGGACGTCGGCGTCCCCCCACTGGTCTGGGACGAGTCCGCCGCCACGCACGCCCGCTACTGGGCGAGAGTGCGGGTCGCCGACTGCGAGCTCATCCACTCGAACAGCCGGTACGGCGAGAATCTGGCCAGGGGTTCGAACCCCCGCTACTCACTGGCGGACGCGGCCCGCCTGTGGATCTACGAGAAGTCCGACTACGACCGCCCCTCGAACTCCTGCGTGAACGACCGGGAGTGCCTCCACTACACCCAGCTGGTCTGGCGCACCTCGACACGGGTCGGCGCGGCGAAGGCCAGGTGCGGGAACGGCTGGACATACGTGGTGGCCAACTTCGATCCGCCGGGGAACCGGTGGGGCCGACGGCCGTACTGACCGGGGAAAAGCCTCAGGGGCCGTGATAATCCCTCCATGGCCCCACCCCCGTCACTCCCCACCGCCCTTGCGGCGCGCGCGTGAACGACCACTCCCCAGGCCCGCGCACGCACGACCACCCCCAGGCCTTCGCATGAACGACCTCCCCGACCAGCTCCGCCGCCTCCTCGCCGACGTCCTGGCCATCGGCGCCCCGTACGCCCTCGCGCTCACCGGCGACCACGCGGCGCAGGCGCACGGCCTGATCGAGGCGAGGCCGCCCGGCCGGGACCTGGAGGTGGCGACGGAGCACGCGGCCCCGATGGAACAGATCGCCGCCACGGTCCGGGTCGGCCTGGCGGAACGCGGCTGGCTGGTGCACGCGGTGGAGACGGCCCCGCTCTCCGCCCGCCTCCTCGTCACCGACCCCACGACGGCGGAGGAACGCACCCTCGACCTCCTGAAGGAAACCCTCTGGCACCCGCCGGTCCGGACGCCGCTGGGCCCCACGCTCTCCCTGGAGGACGTGGTCGGCACGAAGGTCCGGGCCGTGGCCGACCGGGGCACGGCCCGCGACCTGATCGCCGTCCACGCGGCCACCGCCCACTGGACCGTCGCCGAACTGGAGGAACTGGCCCGCCGCCACACCTCCGCCACGTCCACCACCTTCGACCTCACCGACCTCCAGTCCCGCCTGGAGGGCACCGAGTGGCTCGACGACAGGGAATTCGCTCGCCACGGCCTGGACGCCGACGCCGTCCTCGGACTCCGCCGATGGGCCCAGACCTGGGCCGACGACATCGCCGAACGCCTCCTGGAAGAGGAGGCCCTGGCATCCCCACCGGAGGAGGACCCCGAGTGAGCGAACGACGGTACGTCCCCGAGGCGCACCCGAGGCGTCCCCGAGGCGTCCCTGGTGGCTACCGCGTGAGCGATAGCCGCCCGGACACCGGCACGGCGTCACGGCACTGCCGTGATCACCACCACCGTCGTCGCCATAGCACCGGACCGGCCGTGCGCCGGAATTGGGTTGAAGCACATGCCCCGGCTCTCCCAGAATCCCCGCATGGACGACTTCCCCAGGCTCAGCCAACTCCCCTCCTGCCTCACCGAGTTGCAGGAGGCAGCCCGTGCCGCCGGGTTCACCATGTCGTGTGAACCCCGCACCGGCAGCCTGCTCGCCACCCTCGCCGCAACCCGCCCCGGCGGCCGGATCCTCGAACTCGGAACCGGCGTCGGCGAAGGCACCGCCTGGCTCCTCAGCGGGATGAACGAGACGGCGACGCTGGTCACGGTCGAGCTCGACGACTCCGTACAGGCCATCGCCCGCAAGCAGTTCGGCGGCGACGAACGGGTCACCTTCGTCACCGAGGACGGCGGACGCTGGCTGGAGGCGTACGACGGCACCCCCTTCGACCTGGTCTTCGCGGACACCTGGCCCGGCAAGTTCACCCACCTCGGTGCCGCCCTGGAACTGGTGGCACCCGGCGGCGCGTACATCGTCGACGACCTGATGCCCGTCCCCGACTGGCCGGAGGGTCACGAGGCGGCGGTGACCGACCTGCTCGCGGTTCTGGAGGGGCGCTCGGACTTCCGGACGACCCGGCTGGCCTGGTCGAGCGGCATCCTGATCGCCGTACGGACCGACGACGCCACCGGCACCTCGGCCTGACCGTCCGCACCCGGACCCGCGCCCGACCCCGCGCCCCCGGCCGGCCCCGCGCCCGGACCCGTGTTCATGCCCAGCGCCGTACGGGCCGCCCGCACATGGTGCAGCCCGTCGACCGCCGTCCGCGTGACCTGCGCGTACTCGTCGGGCGTGCGGGCCCTGGTCAGCTGGGCGCGGGCGGTGCGGAGGCGTTCGGTGGCGTCGGTCAGGGACTCGGCCGCGCTGCCGCCCGCCCCGGCCTGCGCCCGTACGTCGATGCCGGCCAGGCTGCCGCCCAGTCGTACGACCCAGCGGTTGGCGTCGGCCTCCGCGTCCAGGTCGGACGACGGACCGGGCTCGTCCACGGACCGCCGCTGCGCGACGATCGCGACCACCGCCCCGACGATCAGCAACACTGCCACCAGCACGGCCAGCTTCATGGCCTCCTCCAGCATTCCGACGTTTCGTCCCGTACGGCCAGTGCGTCCCGTACGGGTCGTACATCCCGTACGAGTCGTACGGCTCGTACGGGTTCCTCACCCTGTACGTCCCATCACACCCCCTTCCGCTGTGCCCGTCCGTCGAGAAACCTGTGCGTCCCCTGATGACTTCCCAAGCGGGTACCCGACACGGGGACGAGCGCACGCCGAAGGCCCGGAACCCAGGGGGAGGGGTTCCGGGCCTTGCGCGGAGCCGTACGACCGCCGGCCGCTCAGCGACGACGTACGCCGGTCGGGGTCAGCTCGCCGAGGCGGACTCCGACGCCGTGTCCGACGCGCCCGGCTGGACGGCGTCGCCCGTGCCGGTGTTCGTGGCCTCCGGGTCGACACCGACCGTGATGGAGCCGATGACGCCCTTGGCGATGTCGTTCTTCTTGTACTTCAGCTTGAGCAGGCCGCCCTGGACGCCGCTGCCGTCGTAGATCGTGTCGTCGTCGAGGGTCGTGCGCTCGGTCGTGGAGGTCGAGTACGGCTCGACCTCGGCGGACGCGAGCACGGACTCCTCGTCGAAGAAGAACTGGCCGGTGTGGCAGGTGGTGCCGCCCTCGTAACCGGCGTCCGTCCACTCACCGTTGACGTGCACCTTGGTGTGGATGTGCACGCAGCGGCCCCGGTACCAGCCCGGGAAGATCGTCTCGAAGGTGACGAAGCCCTGCTTGTCGGTCTTCCAGGTGCCGCGCAGATAGCGGGTGTCGCTGGTCGGCTCCTCGTGCCCGCCACCGCCGCCACCGGCCGGGGGTTCACCGGTCGGGGCGCCGGACGGCACGTCCGTGGGGGTGCCCGAGGGAGCGTCGGTGGGGGCGGTGCCGCCGCCCTCGGAGAAGCTCTCGTAGCCCGAGTAGAGACCCAGCGCGTCGCAGTGCCAGATGTCGACGGCCGCGTTGCGGATCGGCTCGCAGGTCTCGGAGTCGATCACCTTGAGGCGGAGGGTGAAGGGAATGCCCTCCTTGTCCTCGGTGATGTCCTGGCGGAGCTTGTCCGCGTCGATGTAGTACGGGCCCTCAGTGGTCTCCGAGGTCAGCTTGTAGCACTCCTCGCCGGCACTCGCGCTCGTGGAGGCGAGGGGCTTCGCGCTTCCCTGCTTGTTCGTACCCGCGCTCGCGGTCGCGACGACCGCTCCGCCCACGCCCACTGCGGCCACGGCGCCCGCGCCCGCCACGACGACCTTGCGGCGCGTCAGGTCCCGCTTGTGCTTCGGCCCCTGGGCCTTCTCGTTTCCGGTCTGGTTTCCCGTCATGGCGAGGAAATTAGGGAGGCAGGCTGTCAAAGTCGTAAGAAAGGACTGTGGTTTGCCACGTATTCCCATGCGGAGGAAAAAGGGGCCCGAAATCGCCGTCTATTTCAGGCCCCCTTTCGGCAAACTCTGGATAGGCTTACCTTACTTGCACTCTAACTCGCGGACGGCGACGCCGAGGTGCTCGGCCGCGGCGGCGTCCCCGTCCCCTCATTGGTCGCCTCCGGGTCCACGCCCACCGTGAGCGAGGCCCGGACACCCTTGGAGATGTCCCGCTCGTCGTACCGGAGCTTCAGCAGACCGCCCTGGGCGCCGCTGCCGTCGTAGAGAAAGTCCTCGTCGAGCGTCGTGCGTTCGGCGGTGTTGGACGCGTACGGCTCCACGACCGCGGAGGCGAGAACGGACTCCTCGTCGAAGAAGAACTGTCCGGTGTGGCAGGTGTTGCCGCCCTCATAGCCCGCGTCCGTCCACTCGCCGTTGACATGGACCTTCGTGTGGATGTGCACGCAGCGGCCCGTGTACCAGCCCGGGAAGACGGTCTTGAAGGTGACGAACCCCTGCCGGTCCGTGCGCCAGGTGCCGCGCAGGTAGCGGGTTTCGTCCGTCGGCTCCTGGTGGCCGCCGCCCGGGGGCGGGCCGGAGGGGTCGCCACTCGGGGGCGGGCCGGTGGGGACCGGGCCGCCATCGCCGTTGCCCACGTCCTCGTAGCCGGAGTAGACGCCGACCGCGTCGCAGTGCCAGATGTCGACGGCCGCGTTACGGATCGGCCGGCATGTCTCGGAGTCGATCACCTTGAGGCGGAGCAGGAGCGGGATGCCCTCACGGTCCTCGGTGACGTCCCGGCGGAGCTTGTCCGCGTCGATGTAGTACGGACCCTCCATGGTCTCCGACGTCAGCAGGTAGCACTCCTCCGCGAGGGGAGCGCGACCGCCGGGTTCTTCTCTCTGCTCGTCGGCGACGGCGTTCGCCGCCATGGCACCGCCCAGACCCACCGCCGCGACGACACCGACGCCCGCCACGACGACCTTGCGGCGCGTCACATCCCGCGAGTCCGTCACATGCTCCCTTCCGGTCGGCTCTTGGGGCTGCTGTTCCTGTTGATTGGCTGTCATGTGCCGGGAAGTTAGATAGGAAGCCTGTCAGCGAGCTGAGAAAACGAAACCTTTTCCCCATGCACGGAAAAGGGTCCTGAAATCGACGGACGACTTCAGGACCCTTTTCAGAACAGCCCGAGAAAGGCTTGCCTTACTTTCGGCTGGCCGGACATTCCCTACTTCGGCTGCGGTTTCCGCACCGACAGGTGCAGCTCGCGCAGCCGCGCCTCCTCCAGCTCCGTCGGCGCGCCCATCATCAGGTCCTGGGCGTTGCCGTTGAGCGGGAAGGCGATGGTCTCGCGGATGTTGGGCTCGTCCGCGAGGAGCATGACGATGCGGTCGACGCCGGGGGCGATGCCGCCGTGCGGCGGGGCGCCGAAGCGGAACGCGCGCAGCATGCCCGCGAACTGCTCCTCGACGGTGTCACGGTCGTAGCCCGCGATCTCGAAGGCCTTGAGCATGATCTCGGGCTCGTGGTTCCGGATCGCGCCGGAGGACAGCTCGACGCCGTTGCAGACGATGTCGTACTGCCAGCCGAGAATGTCCAGCGGGTCCTGGGTCTCCAGGGCCTCAAGACCGCCCTGCGGCATGGAGAAGGGGTTGTGCGAGAAGTCGATCTTGCCGGTCTCCTCGTCCTTCTCGTACATCGGGAAGTCGACGATCCAGCAGAAGCGGAAGACGCCCTCCTCGAAGTGCCCGGCACGCTTGGCGGCTTCCACCCGCACCGCGCCCATGATCTTCGAGACCTCTTCGAACTCACCCGCGCCGAAGAACACCGCGTGGCCGGCGGCCAGCGACAGACGCTTGGTCAGCTCGGCGACGTTCTCCTCGGTGAGAAACTTGGCGATCGGGCCGGACAGCGAGCCGTCCTCGGCGACGCGCACCCAGGCCAGGCCCTTCGCACCCTGCTCGATCGCGTACTCGCCGAGCTGGTCGAAGAACTTGCGCGGCTGGGCCGAGACGTCCGGCACGGCGAGCGCGCGGACGTGCTTGCCGGCGAACGCCTTGAACTCCGAGCCCTCGAAGACATCGGTGATGTCCACCAGCTCCAGCTGAGCGCGCAGGTCCGGCTTGTCGGAGCCGTACTTGAGCATCGCCTCGCGGAACGGGATGCGTGGGAACGGCGAGGTGACGTGCCGGCCTTTGCCGAACTCCTCGAACAGCTCGGTCATGAGCTTCTCGATGGGCTGGAACACGTCCTCCTGCTCGACGAAGGACATCTCCACGTCGAGCTGGTAGAACTCGCCCGGCGAACGGTCCGCGCGCGCGTCCTCGTCACGGAAGCAGGGCGCGATCTGGAAGTACCGGTCGAAGCCCGAGATCATCAGCAGCTGCTTGAACTGCTGCGGGGCCTGGGGGAGGGCATAGAACTTGCCCGGGTTGAGACGCGACGGCACGACGAAGTCGCGGGCGCCCTCGGGGGAGGTGGCGGACAAAATCGGGGTCGCCATCTCGTTGAAGCCCAGCGCCGTCATCTTGTGACGGATCGCGGAGATCACGGCCGTACGCAGCAGGATGTTGCGGTGCATGCGCTCGCGGCGCAGGTCGAGGAAGCGGTACTCCAGGCGCCGCTCCTCGTTGACCCCGTCCTCGGCGTTGATCGTGAAGGGGAGCGGGGCGGCCGCGCCGAGCAGCTCGACCTCGCCGACCTCGACCTCGATCTCGCCGGAGGGCAGGTCGGGGTTGATGTTCTCGGCGCCGCGCGAGACGACCTTGCCGTCGACGCGGACGGTCGACTCCTTGGAGATCTTGTCCAGCGCCTCGTACGCCGGGGTGCCGGGGCGGGCCACCAGCTGCGTGATGCCGTAGTGATCGCGGAGATCGATGAAGAGGATGCCGCCCAGGTCGCGCCGATTGTGCAGCCAGCCACTCAGCCGGACGTCGGTGCCGACGTCAGAGGCGCGGAGCTCGCCGCAGGTGTGGGACCTGTACCGATGCATCGTCGTTCATCCAGCCTTCGCTGATCGGGGATCTTGGCGGGTGCTTCACCGTGGCCGGTCCGTGGTCACGTTCGCGATCACGTCCGCGATCACGGTCCGCGGTCGTGTTAGGTGCTCACGGCCGGTGTTTCACGTGAAACAACCCCAAGGGTACCGGGCACCCCGAGATCACCTCCCCACCATTTATCACCGGGCGGCAGGCCCCTTCGACGCGAGCGCCGCCACACTGACCGGATACCCACGGTCATAGCCATGGGCAGGACCGTAAGCGGTTACTGTCGCTAGCGTCGATTGCCGTCACCTCCGTCGCCGCCGGTCGTGGTTACTTGTCATGTCTTCCGGTCCCGCTCGGGCCCGGTACAGCTTCGGTGGCACGGTCCGATCAGCTGTTCTTAGAGTGGGTCAATGCGCACTGGTGAGCCCCCGCCCACCGTGGGGGACGTCCTGTCCGCCCTCGCGACGGGACTGTGGACCTGGGACAGCGCTGCCGAAACCGTCACGTTGGACGCCGAAGCCGCCCGGCTCATGGGGCTGCCCGCGGAGCCGACGACGCTCACCCAGGCCGGGGCGCGGGCACGTCTGCACCCCGTCGACTGGAACGAGATCGTGTCGGTCGTGCAGCTCGCCGTCGCCGAGGACACCCTCGCCGAGGTACGGATCCGGGTCATGGACGACCGGGGCCGGGTGCTCCGCACGGTCCGCAGCCGTTCCAAGCCGACCTTCGACCCGGTGCGCAAGTCCTTCGAGCTGATCGGCACCATCCAGGAGGTCACCGAGCCCTCCCCGGAAACCGCCGCCCGCGCCCCGTCCGTCACCGGCGACTGGCGGCGCTCGCGCGAGGCGTTCCTGCTGGACGCGGGCCGGGCGCTGGCCGAGGCACGGTCCACGGCGGAGGTGCTGCGGGTCGCGGCGGGCCTGGCGATGCCCGGGTTCTCACCGGACGGGCTCGCCGTGTTCGGGGTGGAGGCCGACCGCCTCACCGTCATCGGGCACCACGGGCACAACCAGGGCGACGAGGGCCCCTTCACCCATATGCCGCTGGAGACGGACTACCCGGCCGCAGAGGTGGTCCGCACCGGCCGCGCCGTCTATCTCTCCTCCCCCGAGGACTACAAGGGGCGCTACCCCGCGGCCTGGCCGCTCGCCGAACAGTTCGGCCGCCAGTCGTGGGCGTTCCTGCCGCTGACCGTCGCCGGCCGCACGATGGGCGCGTGGATGGCGGGCTTCACCCACCCCGTCTCCTTCACCCCCGACGAGCGCTCGGTGCTGACCACCGTCGCCCGCATGCTCGCCCAGGCCCTCTCCCGCGCCGGCGCCGCCGAGACCGAACGCGAGCTGACCGACGGCCTCCAGCGCACGATGCTTCCCACGCTGGGCCCCGAGATACCGGGCATGAGCGTCGCCGCGCGGTACGTCCCGACCGGCGGCGGACTCCAGGTCGGCGGCGACTGGTACGACATGATCGCCCTGCCGAGCGGCCGGTTCGCCCTGGCCATCGGCGACGTCCAGGGCCACGACGTACGCGCCGCCGGCCTCATGGGCCAGCTCCGTATAGCCCTGCGCGCCTACGCGTCCGAGGGGCATCCCCCGGACGCCGTCCTCTCCCGCGCCTCCCGTTTCCTGCACGGCGTCACCAACGACTCCGCCGCCGACTTCACCGACCTGCGCTTCGCGACCTGCCTGTACGTCGAGGTCGACCCGGTGACCGGCGTCCTCGACATCGCCCGCGCCGGGCACCCCGACCCGGTGATCCGCATGGCCGACGGCACGGTCCTCGTCCGCCCGACCCCGGGCGGCCTCCCCCTCGGCATCGACCCCGACGCCGACTACCCCACCACCCGTCTCGTCCTCGAGCCCGGCGAAACCATGCTCCTCTGCACCGACGGCCTCATCGAAACAGGCGGCCACGACCTCGACACGGGCTGGCGCCGCATCCGCACGATCCTGGAGTCCTTCGACGCGAGACCTTACGAGGGCGAGGGCGAGGGCCAGGGGGCCGGCGGGCTGAACGCCGAGGGGCCGTACGCCGACAGGCGGGATCCCGGTGGTCCGGCTATCGGTGGTCTGCGGCCGGGCAGGCAAGAAGCGGGCGGCGATGAAGCACGCGGCCTTGAGCCAGGTCGCGTTGAAACGAGTCGCCTGGAAGTGGAAGCGGGTGGGCTCGCGGCGGGCGGCGCGGAGCAAGGTGACCTCACACCGCGAGGCCCACGTCCGACCGCCCTCGCACCAGCTCGTCCGGAGCCCACCGGCCTGGCGCCAGGCCGGCTGGAGGCGTTGGCCGACGCGCTGGTCCAAGGTGTGCACGGCCCCTCCTCCCACCACACGCCCGGCCCGCTCGCCGACCGGCGGGAGGACGACATAGCGATGCTGCTGCTGTGCCGGGAGAGCGAGGGGTACGGCCGCGGCGACACCACCGCCGTACGCCCGCCCGTACGCCGCACCGCACTGACCGTCGCCCAGGCGGAGCCCGAACACATCGCCGGAGCCCGCCAACAGGTACGCGAACTGCTCCACGACTGGAACTGCGACGACCAGGTCGACTCCGCCGTCCTCCTCGTCTCCGAGATGCTCACCAACGTCCTCGTCCACACGGACGCCGACGCGCTCCTCGTCGCCGAGATGACCGGCGACGGCGGCAAACGCCGGATGCGCATCGAGGTCACCGACACCAGCGACGACCTCCCCCACAAGCGCCAACCCGGCGAACTCGCCTCCTCCGGCCGCGGCCTCGTCCTCATGGACATGCTCGCCGACGCCTGGGGCGTGGACCCGCGCGGCGACGGCAAGAGCATCTGGTTCGAGCTGTACGAGACGCCACCGCCGGACAGCTCGAACGGGAGGTTGGTGAGTTAGCCGCGCCCGGCACCCACGCCATGTTCAGCGAATGAGCCGACCATCGAAAACAAGGGCGGCCACAGCAGGCTCTGAGTGAAGCGCCGAGTTTGCACGAGGCGTCTATACAGCGCACACTCTGCGCAAACTTGCAGGTCACAGGCTGCAGAAGTCGATGAAGATGGTGAACCTGCGCGGGCTCATCGCACTCGTCAACGGTTGCGCCAAGCCCGAATGCGCCCCCTTCAAGACCTGGGTCTCCGAAGTCATCGCCACCATCCAGCGCGACGGCTCCTACGCCCTCGACCCCGCCCCCGTACAACCCGCCCCCACCGGCGGCACGGCCTACGCCATGCCCCAGCAAGTAGCCGACGCCATCGTCCGGCTCGAAGAGCGGAACATCCGGGCGGACGAGATGCTGACGGCGTTTCAGGAGGAGCGGAACGACCTGCTGTACGAGATATACACGGAAACGCGCCCTTGACTCACGTCGCGACCAGCCCTTCTCGCCCGAGCCCCGCGCCGGTCAGAGTCGCTCGTACACGATCAGCCGCCGCCCATGGGTCCGCTCGTCCGCCACCACGGTGAAGTACTTCTTCAGCACGGCGGCCTTCACCTTGTCCCGTCCCCCCGCCGGCGGCCGGGCCACGCCGGGGGCGTCGGTGACCAACAGGATCCGCCGCTGAGCCAGCATCGCGGCCCGTATCCGGGCCGGATCGGCCTCCACCCCCTTCAGCGTCCCGGACATCGCGGGGCCCTGCGCCAGCGCGATGTCCCGTAACCCCGCGAAGTCGTCGGGGGAGACCAGCGCGGTGTCGCGCCGGGCCGACGGCGCGAAGAGCACCGCGTCACCGGGCTGCTTCAGGCGTCGCACGTCGACGGCGGTCGCCAGGACGTCGTCGATCCGGCTGGCGGGGGACCGTTTGGCCAGCGACTGCGGCAACAGCGCCACCACCGCGACGGCGACCACCACCAGGACGAGCCACGACGACGCCTTCGGGAACCGTGGCGGGACGGCCTGTACCGCCGCGCTCAGGGCCGCCCCGATCAGGAGCGCCAGACCCAGCATGCCGAACAGGACATAACGCTCAAGGAACAGGGGCCGGATCAGGGAGAGGCCGAGCAGGCCGATCTGCGGCACCGCCAGCAGCGGCAGTCCGACGGCCGCCACCGACAGTCGCCCGGCTCGCGGCCGGTTCAGCAGGGCTCCGAGACCGCCGATGGTGAGCAGGACCGCCGGGCCGATCATCATGTGCCAGGTCAGCGGCGGTATCCAGGACACCTGGCCGGACTGCCGCCGACTGAACAGGATCAACGGCAGGACACCCGCCGCGGCCACCACCGAGGCCGCGGCCCAGCGTGCCCACGTCGCCCGTGGCGCCCGCGTCCACGCCAGGGTCGCGGCATGCGCGGGCACGATCAGCAACGACAGCCAGTTCAGCAGCCCGCACACCAGGATCGCGCCCCCGTACGCCGCCCAGTGCGCCCCTCGGCCGCCCCGCTCCCGCTGGAGCACGGTCACCAGCGACAGCGTCGAGATTCCCGCACCCGCCGCTATCAGCGCGTACGGGCGGCCCTCCTGGAGATGGAACTGCACGGCCGGCAGCAGCCCGAACGCCAGTCCGCCTCCCAGGCCCGCCCAGACCCCGGCCAGCCGGCGGCCGATGACGGTCACACACACGGCTGCCACTGCCATGGCCAGCACCGAGGGCAGCCGCAGGGTCGTCGTGCCGGGTCCGAAGCACTCGAAGAGACCGTGCATCAGCAGGTAGTAGAACCCGTGCACGACATCGACCTGCCCCAGCATGTGCCAGATGTCGGCGGCCGACCGCCGCGCCACCTGCCAGGTCGCCGCCTCGTCCCGCCACACGGTGTTCTGCCGGGACAACCCCCACAGGCCGAGAGCGAGGGTCCACACCATCGGGACCGACCAGAGCGGCAGGCGCCGCACCACGGCCACAGCCGCCGAGCAGGCAGCCAGGACAGCCAGGACAGCCATGCGAAATCTCAGGGGTAGCGGTGCATGAGTACTCAAGCGACCGGAGAATTGCCGGGCGGGCGGCGGAATCCCGTGTCATCAAGCACCCTGCCCATGAGTTCTCTCCCCGTTCCCCTGTCCATGCGGCGGGGACAGCGGGCACGCCGAACCACGCCCTGGCCGCAGGCCAACGCGGGATCTGAGTGCTGATCTCCCCCTGAGAGCCACCCGTCTCGGAAGTAAGCCGATCGGATGAACAGATCAGAACCTACGCGGCGGGAACAAAAGTTATCCAGTCATCGACGGGTGTGCATGATCACCCGAAAGGCGATGAACCCGGAGGACTCCCTGCGGTCCGATTGGAGAAGCTAGGAGGCATTTACCGCCTTTGGCGGCGCCCCTCCGCGTACGGAAAAATCCCAGAGAAAAGCCCCCTCCACACGTGGACGGGGCTTTCCTGAGCTTCGCGGGCCTACAGCCCCTCGGCGGTCATCCCGTGAACCGCCGGGATCGTCCCCAGCCGCCCCTTCTGGAAGTCCTCGAACGCCTGCTGCAGCTCGTCGCGAGTGTTCATGACGAACGGGCCGTAGTGGGCCATGGGCTCACGGATCGGCTGTCCGCCGAGAAGCACGATCTCCAGGTCGGGGGCGTTGGAGTCCTGCTGCTCGTCCGCGCGGAAGGTGATCGAGGAGCCCGCACCGAAGACGGCCGTCTGGCCGAGCTGGATCGGACGCCGGTCCGCACCGACGGTGCCGCGCCCGCCGAGGACGTACGCGAGGGCGTTGAAGTCCTCACGCCACGGCAGGGTGATCTCCGCACCCGGCGCGACGGTCGCGTGGAGCAGGGTGATCGGGGTGTGGGTGATGCCCGGCCCCTCGTGGCCGTCCAGCTCACCGGCGATGACGCGCAGGAGCGCGCCGCCGTCGGGGGTGGTGAGCAGCTGGACCTGGCCGCCGCGGATGTCCTGGTACCTCGGGGCCATCATCTTGTCCCTGGCCGGCAGGTTCACCCACAGCTGCAGGCCGTGGAAGAGACCGCCGGACATGACCAGCGACTCCGGCGGCGCCTCGATGTGGAGCAGGCCAGACCCGGCCGTCATCCACTGGGTGTCGCCGTTGGTGATGGTGCCGCCGCCGCCCTGGCTGTCCTGATGGTCGAAGATGCCGTCGATGATGTAGGTGACGGTCTCGAAGCCGCGGTGCGGGTGCCACGGGGTCCCTTTCGGCTCCCCAGGCTGATACTCAACCTCACCCATCTGATCCATCATGATGAACGGGTCGAGGTGGCGGTAGTTGATCCCGGCGAACGCACGGCGGACCGGGAAGCCCTCGCCCTCGAAACCACTGGGCGCGGTCGTCACGGTGAGCACCGGACGGGCCACCGCGTCGGTCGGTGCGGCGA
Source organism: Streptomyces sp. NPDC057474 (assembly GCF_042802555.1). Lineage (NCBI taxonomy): Bacteria > Bacillati > Actinomycetota > Actinomycetes > Kitasatosporales > Streptomycetaceae > Streptomyces > Streptomyces sp. NPDC057474. The sequence goes on from NZ_JBHVDX010000255.1 coordinate 13,266, forward strand.
CACGGGGCAGGGTCAGCGGGTTCTCGACGGTCACTGCGGGCATGTCGGTACCTCCTTGTGCGCTCAGTTTAGTTGATTATTGAACTTTCTGCCAGGCCTAAC
>NZ_JBHVDX010000256.1:0-13365 GCF_042802555.1 Streptomyces sp. NPDC057474
CTCCCCTTTCCCTTTTGTGTGGGGGGCGGTTTTTTTTTTTATACCCCCCGGGGGGGGGGGGGGGGCGGGGCCCCCAAAACCCCCGTGGGGGCCCCCCCCACGCCCGACGTACGGTGTGATCATCCGCACCTCAGAACTCAAAAGGTGGTCCTTCATGGCCCTGTTCGACCTGCCGTTGGACGAGCTCCGTGGTTATCGAAGCGCTTCGACGGAGCCCGAGGACTTCGACGCCTTCTGGGCGAAGACGCTCCAAGAGGCCCGCGAGCACGACCTCGACGCCCGTTTCGAGCCGGTCGAGACCCACCTGAAGACGGTCGAGGTGTACGACGTCACCTACTCCGGGTTCGGCGGGCATCCGGTCAAGGGCTGGCTGGTCCTCCCAGCCGGTGTCACCGAACCGCTGCCCACCGTCGTGGAGTTCATCGGCTACGGCGGCGGCCGCGGCCTGCCCCACACCCACCTTCTGTGGGCCTCGGCGGGCTACGCCCACTTCGTCATGGACACCCGGGGCCAGGGCAGCGCCTGGGGCGGAGGCGGCGACACCCCCGACCCGGTGGCCGGCGCCCCCGCCTTCCCCGGCTTCATGACCCGGGGCATCGACGCCCCCGAGAACTACTACTACCGCCGGGTCTACACCGACGCCGTACGCGCGGTGGAGGCCGCCCGCTCGCACCCGCTGACCGACGCCGCGCGCACGGCCGTCGTCGGCTCCAGTCAGGGCGGCGGCATCTCCCTCGCGGTCGGCGGCCTCGTCCCCGACCTGGTGGCGGTCGCGCCGGACGTACCGTTCCTGTGCGACTTCCCGCGCTCCACGACCCTCACGGACCGCGATCCGTACCGCGAGATCGGCAAGTACCTCAAGACCCACCGCGGCCGCACCGAGCAGGTCGGGCGCACCCTCGCCTACTTCGACGCCGTGCACTTCGCCGCGCGCGGCCGGGCCGCCGCCCTGTTCTCGGCGGCCCTGGAGGACCAGACCTGCCCGCCGTCCACGGTCTTCGCGGCCTTCAACGCCTGGGCCGAGGCCAACAAGCGTATCGAGGTCTACGACTTCAACGACCACGAGGGCGGCGGCCCCTTCCAGGAGGCGGTCAAACTGCGCTGGCTGGCCTCGCAGCTCTGAAGGGACCGGACAGGGGATGAACACGGCCGAGGCCGCGCAACGTTTCGTGAGGGTGTGGCAGTGGGCGTGGGCCGCCCATGACGTCGACGCGATCCTGGAGCTGTACACGAAGCACTGCGTGCACCGCTCGATGTTTCCGGGAGCCGCACCGGGGCCGCGACGAGCTCGGCGACTATCTGCGCTGGTCGTTCGCCGACGAGCGGGTCGACGACGTGCGCTTCTCGGAGCCGGTGATCGGCCGGAACGGTCTGGCCGTCGCCGAGTTCCGGGTGCTGTCCGAGGTCAACGAGGAGCCGCAGACCCTCGCGGGCTGTGTCTTCGTACGGTTCGACGCGTCCGGCCTGGCCGTGGAGACCCGGGACTACTGGCACACGGTCCCGGACCACACGGAGCCCGCCCGTCCGATGTTCCTCCTCTAGCCCCGGCGCCGGTGGCAGCGGTTCCGCCGCACGGGTTCCCTCCTGTCCGACCAGTCGGTATGTTCAGGGAGCCCGGGCGGCCCCCGCCCCGGCGAACGCGGTGGTCGAGGGAGGGTTCATGTCTCAGTCCCAGGTGCGGGGTCACTGCGAGGCGCGGTTCGAGGCCGTGCGGAGCGCGTTCGAGGAGAACTTCGGCGAGCGTGACGAGCTGGGGGCGGCGGTCACGGTGACGCTGCACGGAGAGACCGTGGTGGACCTGTGGGGCGGCTGGGCCGACGCGGCGCGGACCCGTCCCTGGGAACGGGACACCGTGGTCAACGTGTGGTCGACGACCAAGGGTCCGACCGCGCTGTGCGCCCACATCCTCGCCGACCGGGGCCTGCTCGACCTGGACGCCCCGGTTGCCGCGTACTGGCCGGAGTTCGCGGCGGCCGGCAAGGAGGGCGTACTCGTCCGGCATCTGCTGTCGCACCGGTCGGGGCTCGCCGGGCCGCGTGAGCCGCTCTCGTTCGAGCAGCTCTGCGACTGGGAGCTGACGGTCAAGCGGCTCGCGGCGCAGGAGCCCTGGTGGGAGCCGGGCACGCAGTCCGGGTACCACGCGATGACGTTCGGTTTCCTCGTCGGTGAGGTGATCCGGCGGGTGTCCGGGCTGCTGCCGGGCGCGTTCCTGGCGCGGGAGGTCACCCGGCCGCTCGGCATCGACTTCACGATCGGGCTGCCCGACGAGGAGACGTCGAGGGCGGCCGAGCTGGTCCATCCGCCGGCCGCGACAACCAGTGAACAGGCCGCGATCTTCGCCCAGTTGACGCCCACCGCGCTGGCCGCCCTCGCCAACCCGCTGGTCGGCGCCGCCGAGGCCAACACCCCCGCGTGGCGGGCCGCCGAGGTCCCGGCCGCCAACGGCCACGGCACCGCACGGGCGGTCGCCGCGCTGTACGGGATCCTCGCGCTGCGCGGCACCTGGGGCGGGCGACGGGTGCTGTCGCCGGAGGCGGCCGAGCGGGTCCGCGAGGGCCAGGGCCCCTGCCGTGACCTGGTGCTCGGCGCCGGGTTCGGCCGGGACACGGAGATCGGGCTCGGGTTGTGGCTGAGCGGCCCGCACGGCTCGTACGGGCCCAACCCGAGGGCCTTCGGCCACGACGGCTACGGCGGCTCCAGCGGCCTCGCCGACCCGGAGGCCGACGTCTCCCTCGGCTACGTCATGAACCGCATGGGCCCGCACATCGCCGACGACCCGCGCAAGATGGCGCTCGTCGAGGCGCTGTACAGCGCGCTGTGACACACCGGGAGCGGCCGGTGAACGGCTAGGCCCTGGCGGATCAGGTGGGCTTTCCCACCGGTTGCTCGTTGTTCGGTCACGGGTCGGGGCGATCCGACGAATCGCGAGTGCCGCTTCTGGAGCCGCGTCTGCCGCCGTCGGGCGGTCGGGGAGGCCGGTGATGCGGCCACCGCACGGTGCTCGGCGGGATCCGGTTCCGGGTCGGGACGGGATCCCGTGGCGTGGTCCGCCGGAACGCCACGGCTCGTGGAAGACCGTCCATGAACGATGAACGGCATCGCCGCTGGTCGGCGGACGGAACGGGGGGCCGGGTCCTGCAGGCGGTCCGGGCCGACGCCGATCTGTCCGGCCGGATCGACTACGGCATGGTCGAGGTCGGTGTCGACCTGACGTCCTGGCGGACCCACCAGCACGCGTCCGGCGCCCGCAAGGCCGGACCGCGGGTCCCGGAAGAAGGACGAGGCCGCGAAACCACCTCCCCGACGAGGGACTCGGACGGTCGCGGGGCGGCCTGACCTGCAAGGTCCATCTCGCCGGCGAAGGCGGCTGCCGCCCCCCAACCCCTTCGGCTCACGCCGGGCCAGTGGGGCGACGCCCCGCAGATGATCGAGGTCCTGGACCGGATCCGGGTGCCCCGTCCGCTCGGCGACGGCCCCGGGCCCGGTCCGACCACGCCAGCTACCTTCAAGGCCTTGACGAGACGGACCGTCTCGTCTAGTTTCTTTTTCGTCGGCCGGCAGCTGGTGCTCACTTCTGCTTGCCACACGATCCTGTTCGCCCAGCAAAGGACTGCTCTTGCACTGTGCTTCCGTCGACACCACCGTCACCGCTTCTCCTCTCACCACCTCTCAGATCGCCCTTGCGGGGGTGACCAAGCACTATGGCGACCGCATGGTGCTGGACCGCGTGTCCCTCACTGTCCGGCCGGGCGAAAAAGTCGGGATCGTCGGGGACAACGGCTCTGGGAAGTCCACGCTCCTGCGGCTGCTGGCAGGACAGGAGCCTGTCGACAACGGATGCCTGACCGTCAGGGCACCGGGCGGAATCGGCCACCTTCGCCAGACTCTCGATCTGCCCGGTTCGGCGCGCGTGGGCGATGCCGTGGATCACGTACTGGGCGAACTGCGCGCCCTGGAGCACCGTATTCGTGCCGCCGAGGCCACACTGGGCACGGCCGGCACTGCCGAGTTCGAGCGGTACGCCGCATTGGTGGCCGAGTTCGATGCGCGGGGCGGGCACGGGGCGGATCGCCGGGTCGAGGTGAGCCTGCGTCGGCTCGGCGAGCACGCGCCACTGGACCGGAAGCGTGTACTGAGCACCCTCTCCGGAGGGCAGCGCTCCCGGCTCGCGCTCGCCGCGACCCTGGCCTTGGCCCCCGAACTGCTGCTGCTCGACGAGCCGACCAACGATCTGGACGACGAGGCCGTGGCCTGGCTCGAAGGACATCTGCACCGTCATCGGGGCACGGTCATCGTGGCCACGCACGATCGGGCGTTCCTGGAACGCGTCACCGACACCATCCTGGAAGTGGACCACGATCAGCGCACGGTACGGCGCTACGGCAATGGATACGCCGGCTTTCTCGCCGCCAAGGCGGCGGCCCGGGCCCGGTGGGTGTGGGATCACGAGCAATGGCGCAATGAGGTCGCCCGACAGGAACACCTCGCCGACTCCGGTATCGGGCTGTTGGCCGAGATCCCCCGCAAGGGACCGTGGGCGTTCAGCGGCGCCGGCGCTTTTCGAGCGCGCTCGCGGGCACACGGCGCACAGAGCCGCATCCGGAACGCACGCGAGCGGTTGCAACGGCTCACGGAGCACCCTGTGCCGCCACCGCCACAGCCACTGCGGTTCACAGGCCGCGTCGAAGGCACGCCGACCGCCGAGGAAACATCGACGGCGGCGCACCTGGAAGGCGTCCTGGTCAAAGGGCGGTTGTACGTTCCGTCCCTGAAACTCGCCCCTGGTGACCGACTCCTCGTCACCGGCCCCAACGGTGTCGGCAAAAGCACCCTGCTCCAGCTGCTGGCAGGGGAACTGACGCCTGACGCCGGTATCGTGCGCCGACCGCGCCGGGTTGGATTCCTCCGTCAGCAAAGCGCGCCCGACGACGCCTTCGATACCCGAACGCTGCTCGCGGCATTCGCAGCCGACAGGGCGGGGCAGCCCGACGAGCACGCCGACGCACTCCTTGCGCTCGGCCTGTTCCACACCGCCGACCTCGCTGTTCCCGTACGGAACCTGTCCGTCGGGCAGCGCCGCAAGCTCGAACTGGCCCGGCTCGTGACGGCCGGCCCACTCGATCTGCTCCTGCTCGACGAGCCGACGAACCACCTGGCCCCCGCCTTGGTGGAGGAGATCGAGGCAGCCCTGGCCCGCTACACCGGCACCCTGGTCGTGGTGACGCACGACCGGCTCCTGCGCGAACGCTTCCACGGGCCCCGCCTGGAACTACCCATGGCCGCCGAGGAGACGCGCCAGAACTGACGACCCGCCGAGCACGTCGTACGGGATCTGCACGCACTGGGCGGCGCCGGTGCGTGCCAGGCGAAGGCGTACGGGGCGGTGAGGTCGACGAGCATCAACTCGCCCGCGCCGACCAGTGCCTGGCGGTCGTGCCGCTGATCAAGTCGGCGGCGAAAGCCACCCGTTGACCCGTGCCGCCGGGCCCGGGCGCGTCTGCGGGGCATGGCGGCCACCCGGCACGGTCACCCCTTACGGGTGGCCACGACCAGCCGGCACCGGGGGCTGCCGTCGGGCCGCTGCCCGAACTCGGGCAGCGCGAACAGCTCCACGTCGAACCCGGTGCGTTCCAGTTCACGCCGTACGACGCCGAGCCGGAACGGCCGGTAGTACATGACGAACGGCGGCCGCCAGACCGCGTTGCGCACCCGCATCGCCGCGTCGAAGCCCAGGGCCGCCCAGCACCAGGGGGAGTTCGGCGGGGCGGGCGCCGGCAGCGGGAACGCGAAGCGTCCGCCCGGGCGCAGCACGGAGCGCACCTCGGAGAACAGGCCCGGCAACTCCTCCGGCAGGAAGTGCCCGAACGCACCGAAGCTGACGGCCAGGTCGAAGACCGGGGCGAAGGGGAGAGCCAGGGCGTCACCGCGCACCCAGGAGACGCGGGGGCCGCCGGCACCGGGGGTGGCCGGACCCGGGCCGCCGGAGCCGACGGAAGCAACCCCTGGGCCTGCGGAGCGGGTGGTGCCGGAGCCCACCTGCTCCCTCCCCACCGCCAGCATCCCGGCGCTGATGTCGACGCCGGTGACGCTCTCCAGGCACACCTCGCGCAACACCTCCATCCCGGCCCCGGTGCCGCAGCAGAGGTCCAGCCCGTGCGCGAACGGGCCCATCGACGACAGGGCCGCCTCGACCGCTTCCAGGACGGAGTCCGGTGTACGGAACGGGGTCTGGTCGAACTTCGGCGCGAGCAGGTCGTAGCCGTGTTCGACGGACGAGAGCGCCTGAACGGCGAGTTCGCGGAGGCTGGGGCCTTGCGGGGTGAACATCACGTCAGCTTAGGCCCTGGCTCGGGGCAGCGGCCGACGTGGACCCTCGCCTATGGTCCAGGACATGACTTCGTTCCGTCCTGCCCCGACCTGGCTGGCCGACGCCGTCTTCTACCAGATCTATCCGCAGTCCTTCGCCGACTCCGACGGAGACGGCATCGGGGACTTCGCCGGAATCACCGAGCACCTCGACCATCTGTCCTGGCTGGGCGTCGACACCGTCTGGCTCAACCCCTGCTTCGTCTCGCCGTTCCGCGACGCCGGGTACGACGTCGCCGACCATCTGAACGTCGCCCCGCGCTACGGCTCCGACGACGACCTCGCCAAACTCGTCGACGAGGCGGGCCGCCGGGGCATCCGGATCCTGCTGGACCTGGTCGCCGGCCACACGTCCATCGACCACCCGTGGTTCCAGGCCTCCGCGAACGACCCGGACGACCACCGCTACATCTGGACGACGGAGGGCCGGCCCGAAGGCTTCGTGGCCTCCCCCGGCACCCGCCCGGGCGCGTATCTCCCGAACTTCTTCGACTCCCAGCCCGCCCTCAACTTCGGCTACGCGCGCGAGAATCCGGCCGAGCCCTGGCGGCTGCCCGTCGACGCCGACGGCCCGCGCGCCAACCGTCACGCCCTCCGCACGATCATGAACCACTGGCTGGGCCTCGGCCTCTCCGGCTTCCGCGTCGACATGGCCGCGTCGCTCGTCAAGGACGACCCGGGCAAGGCCGAGACCGCCCGCGTCTGGACGGAGCTACGGCACTGGCTGGACGCCACCCACCCGGGCGCCGTGCTGCTCTCCGAGTGGGGCGAGCCGGAGGTGTCGATCCCGGCCGGCTTCCACGCCGACTTCTTCCTCCACTTCGGCGGCCCCACCGACGGCCTCGCCCTGCGCTCGCTGTGGAACAACGGCGAGGGCACGGTCCACGAGAACTGGGACCCCCTCGACTGCTTCTTCGACACGAGCGGCCATGGCTCGCCGCGCCCCTTCGTCGAGGCCTGGCAGCAGGCGTCCACAGCCGTCGACGGCACGGGCGCCATCTCCCTCCCCACCGCCAACCACGACTTCTCCCGCCTCAACTGCGGCCCCCGCACGGCCGACCAGCTCCCCGCCGCCTTCGTCTTCCAGCTGACCTGGCCGACACTCCCGGCGATCTACTACGGCGACGAGATCGGCATGCGCTACGTCCCGGGCCTCCCCGACACGGAGGGCAGCGTCCTCGGCCCCCGCTACAACCGGGCGGGCTCCCGCACTCCCATGCAGTGGGACGACACCCCGAACGCGGGCTTCTCCACCGCCCCCGCCGACCACCTCTACCTCCCGGTCGACCCCTCCCCGGACCGCCCGACCGTCGCCGCCCAGCGCGCCGACGACACCTCACTCCTCCACCTGGTACACCGCCTGATCTCCCTGCGCAGGCGCACACCCGAACTGGGATCCGGCGGCTCGATGGAGGTGCTGCACGAGGGGTATCCGTTCGTGTACGTCCGGGGCGGGAGGTACCTGGTGGTGGTCAACCCGCAGCAGAACGAGGCCAGTTACCCGTACACGCCCGCCGTTCGGAGCACTTTGGAGGGGCAGGGCGTGGAAACCGTGGACGACACGATCACCGCGCGGGGCTTCGGATACGGGATCTTCGAGCTGGGCGGCTAGGGCGTGTTTCGGAAGTCCCTTCTGCTCTGCGACGCCCAGCACGCACTCTCGCCGCACCGGACGAAAGACCAAGTACGCCCATACGAGGCCTTTCGTCCGGCACGCCGAGAGCACGCACCGGACGCCGCAGAGCCGCCCTTCGGGCGACGAAGGGACTTCCGAAACACGCCCTAGCGTCGGGGCCGGATGCCCGGAGCCCTGCTCCGGGCATCCCCTCATGCGGCGCGGACCTCTACGGCGCGGGCGAGCCGGCCACGTTCGGCTCCTCGCCGTACGCGGTGAGGAAACGGTCGCGGAAGGAGTCCATGCGCCAGACCGGAGCGTCGTCGCCGGGCCGCAGCCCGTCGGACCAGCCCCAGTCGTCGATCCTGTCGAGGACCTTCGGGTCGCGGGCGACGACGGTGACGGGTACGTCGTGGCCGGCGCCGTTGCCGCTCACGCTCGCCATGGGCTGGTGGTCGCCGAGGAAGACCAGCACGGTGTTCTCGTCGCCGTACTTCTCCACGTACTGCAGGAGGCTGTGCAGCGAGTACTGGACGGACTTGCCGTACTCCTCCTTCACCTTGACGGGGTCGGTGAACACGTCCGCCGGGTCCTTGCCCGCCTTCTCGACGCCCTTGTAGATCGAGCCGTCGCCGACCTCGTCCCAGTCGACCATGTCCGGCAGCGGCGCCCACGGCTGGTGACTGGAGGTCAGGATGATCTCCGACATCAGCGGCTTGTCGCCCTTCTTGGCGGCCTCCAGACGCTCGAACGCGGTGAGGGCGTACTGGTCGGGCATGGTCGACCAGCTGAACTTCGGCCCCTGGTAGCCGACATCGCGGGAGTCGTAGACCTTGTCGAAGCCGTAGAAGTCGCCCTCCGGCCAGTTGTACTGGACGCCGGGCACGACCCCGACCGTCCGCCAGGCGCCCGTCTTGTCGAAGGCGCCGGGCAGGGTGAGGCGTTCGCCGGCGGTGACCGTGCGGTAGCGGCTCTGGTTGTCGATCCACAGGCCGGTCAGGAACGTGGAGTGGCCGAGCCAGCTGCTGCCGCCGTAGGTCGCCGAGGTCAGCCAGCCGCTCTTCGCCGCGAACCCGGCCTCGGTCAGCGCCTCGCCCTCCTCGTCGAGGGCCGCGTTCACGCCGGGTGCGATGGCCGGGTCCTCCAAGGCGGCGCGGCCGTAGCTCTCGATGAAGGTGAACATGACGTCCTTGCCGCGCAGCCCGGTCAGCAGCTGGTCGCCGGGCACATCGGCGAACTTGTCCTTCTTGGCCTCCTTGGCGAACGCGGCCTCGTCCCGGAGGGTCTCCTGGATTCGGCCCCAGCGGTCCTGCACGAAACCGATGGTGTTCCTGGAGGCGACCGCGGTGTCCGCGAGGGGCGTCAGGCCGAGCGCCGCGCAGGTGATCCACACGGTGCCGGCGATGATCGTGCCCTTGGTCGCCCGGTCCCGGTCGCGGGCCAGGAGGTTCACGAGCCGTACCACCGCCAGTGACATGACGACGAACAGCAGCAGCACGAGGACCACGATGCCGATCACGGCGGCCCGCGCCCCCGTGCCGCCGAGCGTGTCCTGGACGTACGACTCGGCGTCGTCCAGCAGGCCCCAGTCGAGGACCACGTTGAAGCCGCGGCCGAGGAATTGGTTGAAGCCGATGTCCAGCGCCTTGACGAGCACCAGCGCGGCCAGGCCCACCCCGATGACGACCGCCGCGACCAGCCTCGGCCTGCGTGGCAGCACCATCAGCAGGGCGGTGGCGAGGATCGGCTCCACCGGTATCCGCAGGAACTGCCGCGCCACGAAGTACTCGGCCTGGCCCGGCATGAGCAGCGCGAAGAACACCAGGGCGGCGGCCAGCGCGGTGATGCCCCACGACACGGTCCGCGTGGCGATGGGGTACTTCTCCCGGAACGCCCTCGGGTACCCCCGCCATCGGGCGACACGCCCGGCACCGGCGGCCTCGCCGGTCTTCCCCAAGGCCTTCTCGCCGGTCTCTGCCGGAGCGTTCTCGGCCGGACTGTCCGACGCCGACGGGTCCACCGTCGACGGCTTGCCCGTCTCGTTCGTCTCGTTCGTGTCGTTCGTGTCGTCCGTGTCGGGTGATGGGCTGGAGCGCGTGAAGAGCGACACGCGACGTTCCTTCCGTGCGAAGACCGCTGGCGGTGCCCCCATCTGTACGAGAGGTCCGCGAGATCAGTTCAACGACCACGGGTAAGCCATCGGTAAGGAACTCCCCAACGGCCGGCCACCGGTGGTGGTACACTCGCCTTGGCACGTGTGTTTCGCCCACTCTTGGGCGCCGGTGCCACTCTCTCGGATCGTCAGATCCCTCCCGCCGAACCGCCCGTCGATTCCCGACCGGCCGTCGGCTTCCCCGCACCACCCGCGACATACGGCCTGCTTCTTCTGTGCGGCCGTGCACGGCTCCGCCGTACCCGGTGTGTGCCCTCCCCTTCCCCCTCCCTCATGCGTTTTCCATGACGTCCTCGAAAGGACCTCCCTCCATGACCAGCACCACACTCGAACGCACTTCCACCGATCGGCTGCCTCCGGCCCGGGTCACCGGCGTCCTGGAGATCTCGCAGGGCGGGCAGGGACACCTGCGCGTCGAGCGCGGCCTGCCCACCCCTTCCGACCCGCAGGTCTCCGCCGCGCTGATCCGCCGGTACGGCCTGCGCAAGGGCGACACCGTCGAGGGTGTACGCGACGGCCGGCGCGCCCTCACCGAGATCGAGCGGATCAACGGCCGTACGCCCCAAGAACTGCGCGGCCGCCCCCACTTCCACGACCTCACCCCGCTGCACCCGCGCGAGCGGCTGCGGCTCGAACACCCCGCGAGCGGTCTGACGGGCCGTCTGGTCGACCTCGTGGCCCCCGTCGGCAAGGGGCAGCGCGGGCTGATCGTGGCCCCGCCCAAGACCGGCAAGACGGTACTGCTCCAGCAGGTGGCCGCCGCGGTCGCCGCCAACCACCCCGAGGCCCGCCTGATGGTGGTGCTGCTCGACGAGCGGCCCGAGGAGGTGACCGACATGCGGCGCTCCGTGCGCGGCGAGGTGTACGCCTCGACGTTCGACCAATCTCCCAAGCAGCACATCGCGCTCGCCGAACTCGTCGTGGAGCGCGCCAAGCGGCTCGTAGAACAGGGCGAGGAGGTCGTGATCCTCCTGGACTCGCTGACCCGACTGTGCCGGGCCCACAACAACGCGGCCGCCGCCGGTGGCCGCACCCTCAGCGGCGGGGTCGACGCCGCCGCGCTGCACGGCCCCAAGCGGCTCTTCGGCGCCGCCCGGCTGACCGAGGAGGCCGGCTCCCTCACCATCCTGGCCACCGCCCTGGTGGAGACCGGTTCCCGCGCCGACGACTTCTTCTTCGAGGAGCTCAAGGGCACCGGCAACATGGAGCTCCGCCTCGATCGCGCCCTCGCCGACCGCCGTGTCTTCCCCGCCGTCGACATCACCCCGTCCGGCACCCGCCGCGAGGAACTCCTTCTGACGCCGGGCGAGTTGACGGCCGTACGAGGACTGCGGCGGGCGCTGCGGTCGCGCGAGGGACAGGCGAACCTCGAGACGCTCCTCGAGCGGATGCGCGCCACACCGGACAACGCGACCTTCCTGCGGCAGGTGCAGCCCACGCTGCCGGCGGCATGACATGAGGCATCCGGGTGCTCGATCCGCTCACTCGGCCCTGGCATCCCGGACTACGGCACGCACCTTCCTACGTTTGCGGTATGACCATCGGATCCTCATCCCGCGCCACCCGTCTGTCGCGCATCGCCGTCCGCTGCTCCGCCGCCTGCGCCCTCTGCGCCCTGGCCATCGCGGTGAACCCGCAGAGCGCCGGCCTCCAGGTCGAGACGGACCCGCAGGACGCCAAGGCCGCGCAGGAGCCGCCGTCGTTGTACCGGCCGGAGACGCAGATGCGGCCATGGGCCGGGGCGCCCCGGGTGCCCCAGGACATCTCCGCGGTGTCGTGGCTGGTGGCCGACGCCGACAGCGGCGCGGTGCTCGCCGCGCACGACGCGCACCGCAAGCTGCCGCCGGCGAGCACGCTGAAGACCCTGTTCGCGCTCACCGTGCTGCCGGGGCTCCCGGCGGGCCTGAGACACACCGTCGAGAGCGAGGAGTTGGCGGGCATCGGCGCCGGGAGCAGCCTGGTCGGCGTCGAGGAGAACCGCACCTACCGGGTGGCCGACCTGTGGCGGGGTGTCTTCCTCAGCTCGGGCAACGACGCCGTACGCGTCCTGGCCGCCCTCAACGGCGGCTGGCGGGCCACCGCCGAACAGATGCAGGACAAGGCCCTTGCCCTGGGCGCCCGGGACACCCGTGTCGTCTCGCCCGACGGCTACGACGCGCCCGGCCAGGTGTCGTCCGCGTACGACCTGGCGGTGTTCGGCCGGGCAGGGCTGCGCAACGCGGAGTTCGCCGAGTACTGCTCCACGACCACCGCGACGTTCCCGGCGGGCGGCTGGTCGTACGGCATCCAGAACACCAACCGGCTGCTCACCGGCGCCGGTGTCGAGCGCTATCCGGGGCTGATCGGCATCAAGAACGGCTACACCGGCAACGCGGGCAACACTCTGATCGCCGCCGCGAAGCGGGGCGGGCGCACCCTCGTCGTGACGGTGATGCGGCCCCGGTCGGGCAGCCGCTTCGCCGTCTACGAGGAGGCGCGCTCCCTTCTCGACTGGGGCTTCCGCGCCGCCGGACGCGTCGACGCCGTGGGCTCGCTCCTGCCGTCGCGCCCCGCGGCGGCCCCTCAGGCCGGCCCCGGGTCACTGCCCGTCCGCGAGGAGAAGGAGGAAGTCACCGCTCCCGGCTGGCCGGTGGCGGGCGCGATCACGGGCGCGGCCGTATTCGGTGTGACGGCCGTGGCACTGACCCTGTGGCTCAGAGGCGGTCGGCTCGCCGGCGGCTGACCGACCGGCAGCCACAACAGCAGGCCGAGCGTGATCCACACATAGGTGTTGCTGCCGACGAAGCCGCCGATGCCGGACGCGTCGTCGAACCACAGCCAGACGACACTGCTGCACAGCACCACGTACAGCGCCGCCGCGAGCGGCAGCAGCCGGCGGTGTCTGAGCAGGACCGCGAAGGACGGCAGCAGCCAGACCAGATGGTGCACCCAGGTGATCGGGCTGACCAGACACGCGGTCAGCCCGGTGAGGGCGAACGCGGCCGTCCAGTCCTCGGTGCGCACCGCCGTACGGACCCGCCACCCCCACACGCACAGCACGGCCAGCACGAGGAACGCCCATACGGCGCGGCTCGGTTCGTGCGGTGCCACGAGCCGGGCCAGGACGCCCTGCAGCGACTGGTTGGAGACGTAGTCGAGGCGGCCGATACGGCTGGTGTCCCACAGGGCCTCGGTCCAGTAGAAGCGCGAGGCGGCCGGGGCGATCCAGGCC
>NZ_JBHVDX010000257.1:0-13345 GCF_042802555.1 Streptomyces sp. NPDC057474
CACGGGGAGCCGGGCCTTCGCCGTGCGGGGCATGGGTTGTGCGTACCGGCCCCGCTGTCTCGTGTCAGCCTCCCGCGAGCGGCCGGGCCGAGGCTGCGTTGTGCGACGCGACCCGGTCCGCGTGGGGCGGTCGGCGGGTGCCGGTCGGGGTGACCGGGGCCCGCTCCGACCTGGCCAGATGCGGTCCGGGGGACAGATGCACCGGCACGATCGGGGGGTGGGCGGCGCGGGCCGCGATGCCGGTGTCCCGCACGGTCGCGGGCTCCTCTCCCGGCTTGCGCAGAGAGGCCGTGCCCACGGTGGCGGGCGTCGGCGCAGGCGCCGGTACGGGCGCCGTACGGCGGTCGCGCAGGGTGTCCCGCAGCGAGAAGAGCCAGGCCTCGGCGCGGGCGATCAGCGGCTCGAACCAGGGCAGCGCCAGCATGATCAGCAGACCGGCGGCCCAGCCCAGCAGGACGTCGCTCAACCAGTGCGTACCGAGGTAGACCGTGGTGAGACCGACGCCGAGCGAGATCACGGCGGACAGCGCGGACAGCCAGCGTCTGGCCCTCGGCGTCGACGCCAGATAGGCCAGGATGCCCCAGGTCACCACGGCGTTGGCGGTGTGTCCCGAAGGAAATATGTCGCCGCCCAGCCACATCTCGTTGGAGCCGATCTCGGTGGCGTAGTGCGGGCCGAGCCGGCCCATGCCGATCTTGGCGGCGCCGACCGTGATGTTCAGCAGCAGCAGCGAGACCCCGAGCGCGAGCATCGGGCGCAGGGTGTGCTGTCTCCACGAGCGCCAGCCCAGCCAGGCCGCGACCATCACGGCGGTGGGGCCGCGCTGGCCCAGGACGACGTAGTAGTCCAGGAAGGCGTGGATCTGCTGCCACTGCTGGTACGGCCGGAAGAACATGATCTGCCAGTCGAGCCGGACCAGCCACGAGGTGATCACGATGGCCCACACGATGGCCACGTAGAAGGCCAGGGTGGAGACGAGCAGAACCACCCGGTGCCGGGTCATCACCGGCACATCGATGTGGGCCGGTCGTTCCGGCTCACGGTCCAGCCTGGAGAAGACCCGGTCCAGACGGGTCGGCTTTAGTTCGGTACGCACTCAATCGACGTTACAGCGAGTGAGCTCCGACGCGGCGTGAATCACTGGCTTTGTGATGACGCCGTGATGTGGGATTGCTCTCAGATTGATGTTTATTACTGCTGAATGACGAATCGTTGCGCCACTCGGCCTTCAATTCCATGGCCTAATACTGAGCAGTCGTTTTACGGCTCTTTTGAATTCGTTCACCGAATGCTTGCGTGGAATTACCCGCCCGCTCGCCGTCCGTCGCGGACCGGTCAGGGCGGACCGGAGCCGTTCAGCCAGAACGCCCCGTAGATCGCCGACACCACGGCGACGGCGCCGAGAATCGCTGCTGACCTGGGTGTACGCGCTCCGGCGAGGGCGCGGGCGAGAGGGAACAGCAGCGGGAAGGCGGGCATCAGAAGCCGTGGCTTCGAGCCGAAGTAGCTCGACGCGCACAGCGCCAGCGCGGTGACGACCCCCGCGTAGACCAGCAACGGGAGCGGCTGTCCCTGTCTTACGCACACCACGTACAGCCAGATGAGCAACGCCACTCCGATGATCAGCCCGATGCCCGCCGGGGCCGACGGAAACGACGTGAACTTGTCGGCGACGAAACGCGCGAAGGCGTAGCCCCCGTCGAAGCCGTTGCGCCAACCCGCCTGGACGTCGAGATAACCGAGCGGGCCCTTGCCCGTGCGATGGCCGACCCACAGGACGTAACCGGCGGCCCCCAGGGGCGCGAGGAGCATCCCCAGGGCACGCGGCCAAAGGTGAGCGCCGTTCGATGCCTCCGCACTCCGGTTCCGTACGAACGGAGGAGCGGGTTCGTGTCCCCGATCCCGTACGTACGACGCGATCGCCGCCGCCCAGACCGCCGCGACCACCGCGAGCCCCACCGGACGGGTCGTCCCGGCGAGGGCGGCCAGGACGCCCGCCGTCACCCAGCGGCCGGTCAGGACGGCGTACAGCGACCAGGCGGCCAGCGCGGTGAACAGTGACTCGGTGTACGCCATCGACTGCACGATCCCGACCGGCAGCACGGCCCACAGCAGCACTGCGCAGATGCCGGCGCGACGCCCGTGGACATGGTCGGCGACCGCGAAGATCCCCCAGGCCGCGGCGAGCGAGGCGAGCGTGCCGACGACGAGGCCGGCGTGGGCGTACGACAGCGGGGTCAGCGCCGACACCGCCCGCTCCAGCCAGGGCAGCAGCGGGAAGAAGGCCAGGTTCGAGTGGACGTCGCCGTTCGGCAGGCGAACCTCGTAGCCGTAACCGAGTTCGGCCACGCGGGTGTACCAGAGCGAGTCCCAGCGGGCCGACAGCAGTGTCAGGGCGCTCTTGTCGCGTGCCGCGCTCCACACGGCGAGGGCGACGAGGCCCAGGGCGCGCACGGCGGCGTACCCGAGGAGTGCGGGGGCGGCCCGCCTCAGGACGGGCAGCGCCGGGCGCGTAGCAAGATCGGTCACGCGCTCGATTATCGGCGGAGCCAGGAACCGGCCGGGAGGCGGTCACGTGGTTGTCCGTGATGGACCGTGACGGAGGAACCACGGACGAGTGATGAAGGAGTCATGGAGGACCGGTGGACGGCCCGGGGCGTGGCGTATGCCACACGCCGGATGAGGGTTCCATGAGACACCCGCCACGTCTCACCGGCCGGGGCTCGCGTACGCTGACGGCTCGCTCGCCTTTCGTCGCGCGGGTCCGGGACGCCGCTCCTCCTGGACCGCAGGACCTGTCGTCATCTTCCCGTCGTCGCCCGCGGGGCAGACGGAGATGCGACGACAGGGCCTGACCGCCGGGGAGTCCCCGCCCCGTGGTTCCGCCGAACGCGAGAGCATTCTGGGAGGTACGTACATGTCCGGGACGCCCACGGCCGCTGTGCGACGCCGTCGGGAGGCCGGGGCCGGTGCAAACCGCTGGGTCGTCCTCGTCGTCCTCTGCGTCAGCCTGCTCCTCGTCGCCGTAGACGCCACCGTGCTGCATGTGGCGGTACCCGCCGTCACCGAGGACATCAAGCCGAGGGCCATGGAGCTGCTCTGGATCGTCGACATCTACCCGCTGGTCTGCGCCTCGCTGCTGATCCTCTTCGGCACGCTGGGTGACCGGGTCGGTCGCAGACGGATCCTCCTCCTCGGATACGCCCTCTTCGGCGTCGCCTCCGGCCTGGCGGCCTGCGCCGACAACCCGCAGATCCTGATCGCGGCCCGCGCCCTGCTCGGCGTCGGCGGCGCGATGATCATGCCCGCGACTCTGTCGATCCTGCGCCAGGTCTTCCCCGACCGGCGCGAGCGGGCGCTCGCGATCGGCATCTGGAGCGCGGTCGCCGCCGTGGGCGCGGCCGTCGGACCACTGCTGGGCGGGTTCCTGCTGGAGCACTTCTGGTGGGGTTCGGTCTTCCTCGTCAACATCCCGCTGATGCTCGTCAGCCTGCCGATCGGACGGCTGCTGCTCCCCGAGTCGACGGGCGACCGCGACGGTCCCTGGGACGTGGTCGGCGCCCTGATGGCGGCCGTCGGCCTCTTCGGTCTCGTCCTCGGTGTGAAACGGCTCGGCAGCGGACATCCGCCGATCGATCCGGGCACCGCGCTCGCGCTCCTCGGCGGCGGCGGACTGCTGATCGCGTTCGTACGACGGCAGCGGCGCCGGGCGCATCCGCTGGTCGACCTGCGGATGTTCGCGCGCCCCGCGTTCAGCACGTCGGTCGGCTGCATCGTCCTCGCGATGCTCGCGCTGGTGGGTCTTGAGCTGATCGCCGCGCAGTATCTGCAGCTGGTCCTCGGGCTGTCCCCCCTGGAGACGGGCCTACGGCTGCTGCCGCTGACCATCGCCGCGATGGCGGCCGGGCTCGTCGGCTCCCATCTGCTGCACCGCTTCGGGCCGCGCCGCATGGTGTCCCTCGGCTTCTGCCTCACCGCCTTCTCGGTCGTCCTGCTGACGGCCATGGGGCGCCACGACAACGCGGGCCTGCTGCTCGCCGGGTTCGTCCTGCTGGGCTTCGGTCTGGAGACGACCCTCTTCGGTGCGTACGAGTCGATGCTGAGCGAGGCGCCCGCGTCCTCCGCGGGTGGGGCGGCCGCGATCGGTGAGACCTCCTACCAGCTGGGCGCCGGCATCGGCATCGCGCTTCTCGGCAGCGTGATGAACGCGGCGTACGCGCCCGGGCTGTCGTCCGTGCCGGGGGTGCCTTCGTCGGCGTCCGATGCCGCCGGGCACTCGCTCGGGGAGGCGTACGAGGTCGCCGACCGGCTGGGCGGGTCCTCGGGCGAGGCCCTGCGGCACGCCGCCCGCGACTCCTTCGTCCACGGGCTGCATGTGACGCTGTTGGTGAGTGCGGCGCTGCTGGTGCTTGGTGCGGTGATGGCCTTGCGGCTGCCGCGGGGGATGGAGTGCGGGGGCGCTGCGGAGGTGCCGGGGCCGCGGGATGCCAAGGCGACGACGCCTGTGCGGGCGGAGTCGATGCGCTGAGTTGTCCGGGGCGGCCCGGGCCCCGTAAGGGGCGGCGCGGGAACTGCGCGACCAGCCACGGACGGCCCGCGGGCGGGTACGGTGGTTAGCGTCGCTAGTTTTGTGAGCCGGAGGTGCACCCATGAGCTTCGACCCCACCGATTTCCTTGGTCTCGACGATCTGCTCGACCCGGAGGACCTCGCCGTGCGGGACACCGTGCGGAGTTGGGCGGCGGATCGGGTGTCGCCGTATGTCGCCGAGTGGTACGAGCGAGGGGAGTTGCCCGGGATCCGGGAGCTGGCGCGGGAGTTGGGGGCGATCGGGGCGCTGGGGATGTCGCTCCAGGGGTATGGGTGCGCGGGGGCCAGTGCCGTGCAGTACGGGCTCGCCTGTCTGGAGCTGGAGGCCGCGGACTCGGGGATCCGGTCGCTCGTGTCCGTGCAGGGGTCGCTCGCGATGTACGCGATCCACCGGTTCGGGAGCGAGGAGCAGAAGCAGGCGTGGCTCCCGCGGATGGCCTCCGGTGAGGTGATCGGGTGCTTCGGGCTCACCGAGCCCGACCATGGGTCCGACCCGGCGTCGATGCGTACGTACGCCAAGCGGGACGGTGGCGACTGGGTCCTCAACGGGCGGAAGATGTGGATCACCAACGGGTCGGTCGCCGGGGTCGCGGTCGTGTGGGCGCAGACCGAGGACGGCATTCGAGGGTTCGTGGTACCGACGGACGCCGCCGGGTTCTCCGCGCCGGAGATCAAGCACAAATGGTCCTTGCGCGCCTCCGTCACCAGTGAACTCGTCCTGGACGACGTGCGGTTGCCCGAAGACGCCGTACTGCCTGAGGTCAAGGGGCTGAAAGGCCCGCTGAGTTGTCTTTCGCATGCCCGCTACGGAATCGTGTGGGGCTCGATGGGTGCCGCGCGGGCGAGTTTCGAGTCGGCCGTCGAATACGCCAGGACACGGGAGCAGTTCGGGAAGCCGATCGGGGCATTCCAGCTCACCCAGGCCAAACTCGCCGATATGGCGGTCGAGTTGCACAAGGGGATTCTGCTCGCCCACCATCTGGGGCGGCGGATGGACGCGGGACGGCTCCGTCCCGAGCAGATCAGCTTCGGCAAGCTGAACAACGTACGAGAGGCGATCGAGATCTGCCGTACCGCCCGCACGATTCTCGGCGCGAACGGGATCTCCCTCGAGTACCCGGTGATGCGGCACGCGACGAACCTGGAGTCCGTGCTCACCTACGAGGGCACCGTCGAAATGCACCAACTGGTGCTGGGCAAGGCGCTCACCGGTCTCGATGCCTTCCGGTGAGCCGCGTCCTGTGACCCGCCTACCGGAAGGCGGGGCCGGCGAGCGGCCGTGCCTCAGCTCTGGTTGAAGAAACCGTCGACCGGACGGCTGGCGACCTCGCCGCTGACGATCTCCGTGTCGGCGGGGGTCAGCAGGAACACGCGGTTGGACACCCGCTCGATCGAACCGCGCAGACCGAAGATCAGGCCGGCCGCGAAGTCGACGACACGCTTGGCGTCGCCGGCCTCCATGTTCGTGAGGTTCATGATCACCGGGACGCCGTCCCGGAAGAGCTCACCGATGTGCCGGGCGTCACGGAAGCTGTCCGGCGTGACCGTGCCGATCCGGCGGCCGTGGTCCTGCGCGGACTCGGACGCGACCTTGACGCGAGGGTCGGTGACCCAGGCCTCGCCGGAGCCGGACTCCCGCTCATCGGCGTAGTCGTCGTCGTAGTAACGCTCGTCATCGTTGTCGTCGACGAGGCCAAGCCAGGCACTCGCCTTGCGCACCGATCCCATGGACGCCTCCTCTCGCAGCGGTCATTCGTGCTTTCCGCATCCCTATCGTCGTCCATGATGCGGATGTCTCGCCAAGTGGATAGACGCCGCACGGGGGTTTCGTGACGGTACTGGTGCAGAACGAATTCGTCGAGAGTCCATGTGCCCCAAGGGCTCCGCCGTACACACCTGCTGACAGAGAGTGAAATAATATTGTTCGCGGCGTTTGGGTGAGTCGCGGTCCGTCCGGGTGAACGTTCCGGCGGCTACGATGCGGCGACGCCGACGGGCGTGCGGAGACATGGTGAGACACGGGGGAGTGTCGTGTTCGGAATAGTGAGGCCCTGTAGCCATCGGCTCGGCGCAGGGCTGCGGACGCAATGGATGGCGCATCTGTGCGGGCTCTGTCTCGCGCTGCGCGGGGACCACGGGCAGTTCGCCCGGGTCGTCACCAATTATGACGGCTTGCTGGTGTCGGTTCTGACGGAGGCTCAGGCCGAGCGCACCACCGACTGGCGGCGCACCGCCGGACCCTGCCCGCTGCGCGGGATGCGCACCGCCTCCGTCGCACAGGGCGAGGGAGCGCGGCTCGCCGCCGCCGTCTCGCTGGTGCTCGCCTCGGCCAAGGTGCGTGACCATGTGGCCGACCGGGACGGACTGCTCGCGCGCAAGCCGGTGGCGCGCGCCGCGCGCCGGGTCGCGACGAGCTGGGGGCGCGCGGGGGCGCGTACGGGATCGGACATCGGGTTCGACACGGCGGTGCTGGTCGACGCCGTGGACCGGCAGATCGGCATCGAGGCGCTCGCCGGTCCGGGCACTCCGCTGCTGACGGTCACCGAGCCGACCGAGACGGCGACCGCGGCGGCTTTCGCGCACACCGCGATACTGGCCGGACGGCCGGGCAACGTCGCACCGCTCGCCGAGGCCGGACGCCTCTTCGGACGGCTCGCCCATCTGCTGGACGCGGTGGAGGACCGGGCCGCGGACGCCGCCGTCGGCGCGTGGAATCCGCTGACCGCCACAGGCACCTCCCTCGCCGAGGCCCGACGGCTCGCCGGCGACGCCCTGCACGGCATCCGGCTCGCCCTGCGCGAGGCCGACTTCGTGGACGGCGAGCTGGCCCATCTGCTGCTCGTGCACGAGTTGCGCAGGTCGGTGGACCGGGCGTTCGGGGCGGTGCCGGTG
The DNA here is from genome assembly GCF_042802555.1 of Streptomyces sp. NPDC057474. Classification (NCBI taxonomy): domain Bacteria; kingdom Bacillati; phylum Actinomycetota; class Actinomycetes; order Kitasatosporales; family Streptomycetaceae; genus Streptomyces; species Streptomyces sp. NPDC057474. The sequence continues at coordinate 7,481 of NZ_JBHVDX010000257.1, forward strand.
TGTTCGGCGCATCAGCAGGGCGGGGCGCCGGTGCCGGGCAATCCGTACGCGGGCGGCGCCGGTGATACGTATGCCGGGGACGGTGGGAATCCGTATGCGGGCGGCGGCGGCGGGAATCCGTTCGGTGGGGGTGGCGGAGGGTACGGCGGTGACGGCGGGGGCGGTGGCTTCGGCGGGGTGCCGTCGCCGCAGCCGCCGAAGCGGCGGGGGTTCTGGGCGGGGTGCGGGATGTTCTCGCTGTTGTGCTGCACCTGCCAGTTGTGCTGCGCGAAGGAGTACGAGGGCCCCTGGTCCCGGAAGAAGCGCGAGGGCTGCTGCCGGGACTGCGACTGCTGTGAATCGTGCGAGTGCTGTGGTTGTGACTGCTGAGAGGGCGGCCGGGCGGTATCGAGGAACGGGCGAACGCGAGGGGAGGGGTGCGCGTGTGAAGGCCAAGGGAGAGAACACGAACGGCGCCCCTCGGAATCGGGGCGCGCAGTGGGGTCGGGTCAGCTCAACAGGATGAGGACCACACTCGACCGAAGTCGATGTGGGAGCGCGTGACCAGCCACTGCTGCGGATGCATGGGGTTAAGTGGAACAGGCATCCGATTGCGCGTCAACTGGCTTGAGATGTAACGCTCACAGTTCGGACAACCTTGACAGCGAGGGGAAAGACCGCCGTACTCTCGGCACAGACCGCTGCTGAGGGGCTCGGTCGCCCGCGTCCATCTCCTGGGACGCGCTCCGTGTGAAGGCAACCGTGTTCGACTCGGACATCACGGAGCCTTTCGCATGCCGTCTGCCTCTTCCTCTCATCCATCCACGCTTTCCTCTTCCTCGCGGCCGTCACTGGTGATCGTCGGGGCCGGGCCGCGCGGTACCGGACTGATCGAGCGGATCGCCGCCAACGCCGGTGAACTGCATGCGGGCGTGGGCTTCGACATTCACCTCGTCGATCCGTATCCGCCGGGCGCCGGGCGTATCTGGCGGGCGGACCAGTCGCCGCTGCTGTGGATGAACTCGCAGGCCGAGGACATCACCATGTTCACCGACGAGACGGTGCGGATGGACGGGCCCGTACGGGAGGGGCCCACCCTCCACGAGTGGGCGGGCCTCGACGGGCGGTTCTTCGCGGACCGGCGCGTGCAGGGCGAGTATCTGCGCTGGGTGCACGAGAGTGCGGTGGCCGACCTGCCCGAGGGGGTCACCGTCCACCATCACCCGCGGCGGGCGCTGCGGGTCAGCGGCCCGCGTGAAGGGCGCCAGGAGGTGTGGTTGGAGGGGCGCCGGCGTCCGCTGCTCGCGGACCTCGTCGTCCTCGCGCTCGGCCATCTGGACGCCGAACTAGACGACGAGCAGAAGGAGCTGGCGGAGTACGCCCGCGCCCATGGGCTCGTCCATCTGCCACCCGACTTCACCGCCGACAGCGACCTGTCTCTGCTGTCCCCCGGAGAACCGGTGCTCGTGCGCGGCTTCGGGCTCGCCTTCGTCGACCTCATGGTGCTGCTGACGGAGGGGCGCGGAGGGCGGTACGAGGGGTACGAGGGAGACATGGACGGGGAGTTGACGTATCACCCGTCCGGGCGGGAGCCCGTGCTGTATGTCGGGTCGCGGCGCGGGGTGCCGTACCACTCGAAGATCGGGTACGACCTGGAGGGGGAACGGCCGCCGCTGCCGAGGTTCTTCGGGCCGGCCGAGGTCGACGAACTGCTGGCGCGGGCAGGGGGGTTCCCCCGCTCGAGCGAAGCCGAGAGGGGGGGTGGCCTGGACTTCCGGCGCGATGTGTGGCCGTTGGTGGAGAAGGAGTTGGGGTTCGCGCACTACCACCGGCTGTTCACGGCTCATCCCGAGCGGACGGCCATGGCCTGGGCGGACTTCGAGGAGAAGTACGCGGCGGCGGATGCGGGGGAGCGGGCGGTGCTCGTGGCGTCGGCGGTGCCGGACGCGGCCGACCGGCTGGACCTGGCCGCGCTGGACCGTCCGTTGGAGGGGGTGCGGTACGGGTCGCACGAGGAGTTCCAGGCCGGGCTGCGCGGCTATGTCGAGGCTGACCTGGCACGTCGTCACGACGATTCTTTCAGCGCCGACTTGGGGGTCTTCTTCGGGCTGCTGTCCGTCTACGGGCAGTTGATCCGGCTCGGTGGCGTCGGGTCCTGGTGGCACGGGTTCTTCAGTTATCTGGCCTCGGGGCCGCCCGGGCCCCGGCTGCGGCAGATGCTCGCCCTGTCACGGGCCGGCGTCCTGAACTTCGTCGGGGCGGACATGGGCGTGGTTGCCGAGGGCGGGGAGTTCCGGGCGTCCAGTGTCACCGTGCCCGGGGGGTCCATCGAGGCGAGGGCGCTGGTCGAGGCACGGTTGCCGGAGCCGACGGTGGCGCGGGTCCGCGACGGGTTGCTGCGCGAGCTGTACGACGACGGGGGTGTCGTCGAGACGCCGGAGGGACTGGTCGCCGTCGACCCCGCGGACGGGCGCGTGGTGGACCGGTCCGGGCGCCCGCATCCTCGACGCTTCGCACTCGGGCCCTACACGAACGGCCGTACGCCGGGGGCCTTCACCCGGCCGCGTACGGGTGGGCCGGCTTTCCGCCAGAACGACGCGACGGCTCGGGCCGTACTCGCGTTCCTGCGCGACTTGGGGTGCCGCGCCGCCGCGTGAGGGGTGAGCCGACGGGGGCGCGGACGCTGGTGACCGCCGGGCAGCGCCGTCGTGGCGGATCGCCGTTGCGGGCGAGAAAAGGGGGCGGGCGGAGAAGGGGGCGGGCGAAGAAGGGGGCGTACGGAGGAAGGGGCCGGGGCCTGCGAGGTCAGGTCGGGCGGAGTGAAGGGAGGACAGGCGGCCAGGTGAGGGGGGTCGCGGGCGAAGTGAGGGACCGGCGAAGTGAGGGACCGGCGGACGAGGTGGCGGCGGGTGAGGAGAGGCGGGGCGGGCGAGCGGTCCGGGGAGGTGTGGGCGGGGAACTGAGTGGGTTTGCGTAGTTGCCGGGAGGAGCGTCCACGGGGCGCGTGGTCGGAGTAGTGGAGAGAGGTCGGTCGGTATGGGGTCTTCGTACGGTCGGGGGCGGTTGCACCTGGCCGCAGCTATTGATCAGCAGGCGGTGTGTGACGCGGGGGCGTTTGTCGAGCTCGCCCGGCTCGCGGAGCGGGGGGCGTTGGATTTTGTGACGCTCGGGGATTCGTTCGGGCGGCCGGGGTTGGACGCGTTGGCGGTGTTGGCGCGGGTGGCGCCGGAGACGGGGCGGATCGGGCTGGTGCCGGCTGTGACGACGGCGCATACCGAGCCGTTCCATGTGCAGGCGGCCGTGGCGACGCTCGACTGGGTCAGCCGGGGGCGGGCCGGGTGGTGGACCGAGGTGTCGAGCACGGAGGAGGAGGCCCGGCCGTTCGGGCGGCGGCCTGCCGAGTCCGGCGCCGTGCTGTGGCGGGAGGCCGGTGAAGTGGCCGACGTGGCCGTCCGGTTGTGGGACAGCTGGGAGGACGACGCCGAGATCCGCGAGGTCGGGACCGGGCGATTCGTCGACCAAAAGGAGCATCACGTCGACTCCGAGGGTGTCGAGGGTGCCGGGTTCTCCGCCTGGGTGCCCTCGATCGGGCCCCGGCCGCCGCAGGGGCATCCGGTGCGGGTCGTCGACGCGACCGAGGGGGAGAGTCGTGGGACCGCCGCCCGGTACGCGGATGTGGCACTCCTGCGGGTCGCCGACCCGGCCCACGCCGACGCCGTACGGAAGGAACTGCGGGACGCGGCAGCCGGGTTCGGGCGGGATCCCGATGAGCTGAGGGTTCTGGTGGGTATGAGAGTGGATCTCGGCGGTGGTGAGCACGCGGCCGAGCCGGGGCACGGCGGGGGCGGCCCACGCCAGACCGCGCACGGCCCGCTGTACCGGGGCGGGCCCGTCGACCTCGCCGAGCTGATCACCGCCTGGCACCGGGCCGGGGCCGCGGACGGCTTCCACCTCGTCCCCGTCGAGCCGCGCCGTGACCTGGAGCGACTCGTCAACGGAACGGTGGCGCTGCTCCAGCACCGCGGACTGTTCCGCACCTTCTACCCGGGCAGCACGCTCCGCGAGCACCTGGGCCTCGCCCGGCCCGCCAACCGGTACGCCGTGACGGGGGGAGCAACGGGGGGAGCGTTGTGAGGGGAAGAGCAACGGGGAAAGCCTCGTGACCGTACGGACAGGGAAGCAGGTCCAGGTACATCCGGCGGCGCACTTTCCCGGTGCAGACAGCACCACCGAGCGCAGGGTGGTGACCCGGTACTCCGTTCGGAAGGCGCCCCGCTTTTGGAGCAGCGGCACCACCCGGTCCACGAACTCGTGGAGCCCGCCGGACGTCAGAACGAACAGCCCGTGTTCGGCGGTGCGTGCACCTCGGACCGCCCGAGTGCGGGTGGCGGGACCGAACGGCTGAACGGCCCAACGCATGACTTCCGGACACCCCCGGGTGGTGGACCCGGGTACTCCGACCGGGCGCCTCGGGGGGTGTCCGCCGTCGCGGCCGACGATGATGGTGATCGACGCTACCGGGCCCTGCGGCCTGCTCCGACGACCCGTCAGCCGGTCCCTCCGGGAGCCGCTCAGGATTCACATGGAACCCGCACATATGGCCTGGTGAGATCAACTTGCATGGAGGGCGCGCCGGTTGGATTCCGAGAGGCCGAAAGGCACCCTTGCGTGGGTCGGCGGTACGGCCGAATACTTCCCCCCAGCGCCTTGTCAGGGGCACGGCGTGTCCGGAATCCGGACCGATGTCCCTGATCTGCGCCTCACGGGCCCCGACCCCACGCGGGCCCCCGACTTCCCTTTGGAGGGAACGAACAGTGAGGATCAAGCGCACCACCCCCCGCAGCGGCAGAGCGAGACGGACCCGGCTGATCGCCGTGACCACCGGACTCGTGGCCGCGGCCGCCGTCACGGTCCCCACCGCCAACGCGGCAGGCACCCAGACGTTCAGCGCCTCCGAGTTGAAGAGCGCCAGCTCATCGGTGCTCAAGGCCGACATCCCGGGCACCGCCTGGGCGATCGACCCGGCGACGGACAAGGTCGTCGTCACCGTCGACAGCACCGTCTCCCAGGGCGAGCTCGCGCAGATCAAGGAGGCGGCGGGCGAGAACGCCGGCGCCCTGACGATCAAGCGGACCCCGGGCAAGTTCAACAAGTTGATCAAGGGTGGCGACGCCATCTATGCGAGTAGCTGGCGCTGCTCCCTCGGTTTCAACGTCCGCAGCGGGAGCACCTACTACTTCGTGACGGCCGGTCACTGCACCGACGGCGCGGGCACCTGGTACTCCAACTCCGGCCGCACCACGGTCCTCGGCCCGACCACCGGGTCGAGCTTCCCGACCAACGACTACGGCATCGTGCGCTACAGCAACACGTCCATCGTCAAGGACGGCACCGCGGGCAGCGTGGACATCACCAGCGCGGCCACCCCGAGCGTGGGCACCAACGTCATTCGCACCGGCTCCACCACCGGTACCCGTACCGGACGTGTGACCGCTCTCAACGCGACCGTGAACTACGGTGGCGGCGACATCGTCTACGGCATGATCCAGACCACGGTCTGTGCCGAGCCCGGCGACTCCGGCGGCCCGCTCTACGGCAGCAACGGCGTGGCGTACGGTCTCACCTCCGGCGGCAGCGGCAACTGCACCTCCGGTGGCACGACCTTCTTCCAGCCGGTCACCGAGGCCCTGAGCGCGTACGGCGTCAGCGTCTACTAGGCACTGGGCGCCATAGGCAGTGGGCGCTGGGCCGAACGGGAACCGGCGCGATTTCCCCGGCGCCGGCCCCACCCAGCTGCAGCCAGCAGCAGGCGAGCCCCCGCACATCATGTGACGCTGTTGATTAATTCGGGGGCTCGCGTGACGTCGGCCTTCAAGACCCGGTTGT